>DASUDJ010000248.1:0-2892 GCA_036275635.1 Limnobacter sp.
ACACGGCTGGCTGTTTCCCGCACAGAATAGCCAGAAATTCTGAACAGGGGACTACATGAACACGAATATTGATGCAGTACTGAATTTGCTGGCAGGCACGGCGCGCGGATGGCGAGGCACCGGAATTACTGGAAAGGCACGCAAGACACCAGAAAAGCCGCTGAAACTGTATGACATTGAAATCAGCCCGTTTTGCCGACTGGTGCGCGAAGCACTTTGTGAAATGGACCTGGATGTAATGATTTTGCCTTGCCCGGCGGGCGGCACCCGTTTCCGCAACGAGGCCCGCAGCCTGCTGCCTGGCACCAAGTTTCCGATGCTGGTGGATGAAAACACGGGCGTGGTGATGAATGAATCTGCAGACATCATCGACTACCTGGCCAGGACTTACGACAGCAAACTGCACAGTCAACAGGGCTTTGGACGCAAGCTGGCCGTCGGTACCTCGGTGTTGGCCAGTACCTTCCAATGGCGAGTGGGTGGTTTCCAGGGCATGAAAGCGCGTCCATCCAAGGCTCCCGAGCAAGCGCTGGTGCTGTACAGCTTTGAGTCAAGTCCATATTCCAAGCCGGTTCGTGCCCGCCTGTGTGAACTTGAAATTCCTTACCTGTTGAAGAACACGCCGAAAGGTGCCATGACTGACCTGGGCCCGCCCGTGTTCCGAGACAAACTGTTCAAGGGGCCAAAGGGCACCACGCGCAATCGCCAGTGGCTGTTCGAGAACACCGGCAAGGTGCAGGTGCCTTACCTGGTAGACCCGAACACCGGGGTGGCGATGTATGAGTCGAATGACATCCTGAAGTACCTGGATTCAACTTACGGGGTGTGAAGTTGGAGTGTGAAGTTTTGTTCACCGGTGTGCATGCACTTTCGCGCCGGAAAGCCTGTACTTCCCTTTTTGAATCGCCAGTCCCATTCACCGCGCCCCGCAAAAAAGCGTAGCGGGTCTCGGTGTCGGCCTTTGGCCGATCATGGGCTGGTGATTCAAACGGGCAGACTTTCCTGAATGGCGCTGCAAGTGCATTGCCACCCCGGTGAACAGACCACGCCCACCACCTGTGACTCATCGAACAGTGCTGTGACTTGCAGGTGTGGTGGATGCTGGTGCTGCAAAAGTCACCGGTTGCGTGGTCAAAGCGGAGGTGGGCTGGTTGCATCACTGCGCCGATTCAAGGCAAGGCGCCCCGGATGGTTCGCAGCGAGGGGCGCTTGCGGAGTAAGCGATGCAAAGGCGCTATGGCGCTTTGCATGCCCCAAGCCAGAACCAGCAATCCGGGATCAGCGGCTTGCCAAGGCGGAGGGATGCGGCCTGCCCATCTCGGCGAGACTATCCGAAGGAATGCGACCTGCCCATCTCGGCGGGACTATGTGCAACGAGGAATCAATACCTGCCTCAGGTCTTCCGCACCACCACGCTGCCAATTGAGTAACCTGCGCCGAATGAGCAGATCACGCCCACATCACCGGCGGAAAGATCATCCTTGTGCCTGTGAAAGGCAATCACCGAGCCTGCAGATGCGGTATTCGCGAATTCATCCAGGATGACTGGCGCCTTGTCCGCCGTGAACTCGCTGGTGCCCAGCAGTTTCTTGGCAATCAGCTGGTTCATGGCCAGGTTGGCCTGGTGCAGCCAGTAGCGGCGCACATCGGAAGCGGAATTCAGGCCCAGGCTTTCCAGGTGGCTGCTCATGTGCTCAGCAGCCATGGGGCACACTTCCTTGAACACCTTGCGGCCTTCCTGGATGAACAGCTTGTCCCGCGCATTGCGGTCAGCATCTTCCGAGCGGTTCAAAAAGCCGAAGTTGTTCCGTATGTTGTTCGAGAACTTCGTGGCCAACCGGGTGCCCAGCACTTCCCAGCTGCCAGGCTTTGCATCCTCGAGGCGCTGCACAATCACAGCCGTGCACACATCACCAAAAATGAAATGGCAGTCACGGTCCAGCCAGGCCTGGTGGCCTGACGTAATTTCCGGGTTCACCATCAGCACGGCGCGGGCGGTACCGCTGCGCACGGCATTCACTGCCTGTTCAATACCAAATGTTGCGGATGAGCAGGCCACATTCATGTCATAGCCGAAGCCTTCAATCCCGAGCGCTTCCTGTATTTCAATCGCCATGGCCGGGTAGGCACGCTGCATGTTGGAAGCAGAGCAGATGACCGCATCTATGTCTTCTGCAGTCAGGCCTGCAGCCTCCATGGCCTTGCGACCTGCATCCACCGCGATTTCTGCCATCATGGACAGCTCGGAATTCGGCCTTTCCTTGAAGTAGGGGTGAAGGCGATCCGGATTCAGGATGCCTTCCTTTTCCATCACATAGCGCTGCTTGATGCCGGAGGCACTTTCAATGAAGGCAGAGTTGGAAGGCTGCAGTGGCTGCAATTCGCCGCTTGCAATTTCTGCAGCATGCGCTTCATTGAATTTCGCCACATAGGCATTGAATGACTCCACCAATTCATCATTGGTGATGGTTTGGCTGGGAACAAAAAGCCCTGTGCCGCTGATGGCTACCTTGATCATTGCGCTGGTTCCGGGTGGGTGATGATTTATTCTGGATATCAGGCAATGATAAGGGCAAAGCCAGCCAATTTTAAGAAGCAAGCCTCATTTGCTGGACTGGTTCGCTGAAGTCCATGGGCTCGGCTCGCCGGCCCACACCCTCATACACCAGGCCATAATCAGCCAGCAAGGCTGGGTCATACAGGTTGCGCCCGTCAAACACGGCCTTCTGTTTCAGCATACGGGAAAGCATCAGGAAATCAGGGCTTTTGAACATGCGCCACTCGGTGCACACAATCAGCGCATCGGCATTGAACAGGGTTTCGTCTTGGCTCTTGACCACCTCAAAATGTCCCAGCAATGGGCCATCCTGGCGGAACTGGGCCAGGTCCTCT
>DASUDJ010000249.1:0-2711 GCA_036275635.1 Limnobacter sp.
AGTATGGAGCCCAGCAACACCGGGTGATCAGATAGGAAGAAGTGGGCAGTCAAACCTGAAATTGGCCCCAGCGGAACCAGCAGCAGCATGAAGCGCAATATTCTTCCGGGCTTCATGTCACTGGTTTCCCTTTGCTCCCTGAATGTATTGAAGCCCTCAGGAATATTTTGAAGCCCCATCACGATTGCCATGCCCATGGCAACCTTGGGTTGACTGGAAGCAAGCCCTCCCAATGCAATTGTTTCGGGAATGAAGTCCACCAGCATGCCGGTCAGCTCCGGTGATTCCCTGCGCCTCAGGCCCAGGTAACGTTCAAGCCCGAAAAAGAAAACGCCGCCCAGTATGAATGCGAACACCGTGCCGACGATGTTGTTGATCATGCTGTTGCCTTTGGGCAGCAGCATCTGAAACACGGCACCCAGCAAAAGCCCGCCACCAAAGGCAATCACGAAATGCCGCAATTCATTTTCCAGCCACTCGGAACGTATGCTTTCGAAGCTGGCAATCCAGCCTCCCAGCGGGATACACAGACCGGCCAGTGTGGTCATGATGAGAATGGTTGCGACTTCGGACATGGTCGGTTTCCCTGGTTAAGCAAACGGAATATTTCATCTTCATTGTTCAGGTAGTCTGCTTTCCATCTTGCACAAGCCCCAGCGATTGAACGACATTCGCCCTGCTTCTGCAGCATAGTGCCTGAACTCCCCCGCAAACGGGATCCTGGATACCACAGGATTAACCTGGTAAAACAATGCATTCCTTCCACCTTAACTGCTAAACAATTGCCGAGGCGAAGCATTGAAAAACGGTCCCTATGATCTGTTGATCACCGATTCACTTAAACAGGCACTGAGTGGAAGGTCTGCCTTCAAGGAGTCGTTGCAGAACAATCCTGATGCAATCTCTGGCTACCTGGTGGAGTTCTTTTCCCGCAACCTCCAGGACCTGTTTGAAGGCATCGCCGGCGAGAGTGCAGATAAAGCGGCCGCCCAGATCAGGCTGATCAATGACCTTTTACGCCACGTGCAGCAACTTGCTGCAATCAAGGCCAGTGATGCAGTGCCGGCTGAGGTGGAGGTGCTTCGCTGGCTGGGCGACCACGGCGCTGACGCGAAGCTGCCTCAAACCGGCCTTCGACACCCATGGTTATTTACTGCAGGGCGCGGTACGCCATCGTTGTTGAACGAGTTGCGTACCGAAATGGGTAGCTGTGACAGGCTGGACATACTGGTGAGTTTCATCACCATGTCTGGGCTCAGAAAAATACGGGATGTGCTCGACACGATTACTGCGCAGAATGCAACAGGCAGGCAAGGCACCACTATCCGCATCCTCACTACCACCTACATGGCCGCCACCGAGAAAAAGGCACTGGATGAACTGGCGCTGCTGCCAGGTTGCCTGGTGAAGGTGTCGCTGGATGGGCGCCGAACTCGCCTGCATGCAAAGGCCTGGATGTTTCACCGCGACACGGGCTTTGGAACCGCCTATGTAGGCAGTGCAAACTTGTCAGCAGCAGCAATGACAGGTGGGCTGGAGTGGACAGTGAAGTTTTCCCAGCGTGAGCAGGCTGCACTATTTGAGCGGGCCCATGCAAATTTTGAAACCTTGTGGGAAGACGCAGAATTCCAGCCATACCACCCCGAACAGGAAGGCCACCAGGAGGCCCTGATCGAGGCCTTGAAGCAGCAGAGCGGACGAGAGCCCGGCTTGTCTCCTCTGCTGGGTTTTCTGGAAGTCAGCCCGAAACCTTTTCAGCAGGATATTCTTGATCAGCTCGCATTCGAACGTGAGCATGGCCGTAACCGGAACCTGCTGGTGGCGGCAACAGGCACCGGAAAAACCGTGATGGCCGCCCTGGATTACCGGCGTTTTGCGCGGCAGAGCGGGGGCTTACCCCGCCTGCTGTTTGTGGCGCACCGAATTCAAATCCTTCAGCAAGCACAACGCGTGTTTCAGCAGGTGCTGGGCAATTCACAGTTCGGCGAACTGCTTGGCGATGGCTTTCAGCCCACCTCCAATCAGCACCTGTTTGCGGTTATCAACAGCCTGCATTCACAGGCCCTGGTGCAGAAACTGGGCGCAGATTACTGGGCCATGGTTGTGGTGGATGAGTGCCACCACATTGCAGCCAACATGTTTTCCGGTTTTGTGAAAGAAGTGAAGCCGAAACTTTTGCTGGGGTTGACCGCCACACCGGAACGGGCAGACGGGCAACCAATTACTACCTATTTTGATGCGCGGCCCGATGGTTCACCAGCGGCCGAATTAAGACTTTGGCATGCACTGGAACTTCAGTTGCTTTGCCCGTTTGAATATTACGGTTGTGATGATGAAACAGATTTCAGCAAGGTGAACTGGAATGGCGCAGGCGAAATTCGTGATATTTCAAACCTGGTGGAAGGCAACAGCCTACGGGCGCAAGCCATGTTGCGTGAATGGTTACGACTGACCAGCAACCCGGCTGATTCAAAAACACTGGTATTCTGCGTCAGCATTGCGCATGCGAATTTTATTGCCGATTTTCTGTGTAAAAACGGAATCCAGGCCATGGCGGTGCACTCCGAGACCAATCGCCTTGAGCGTGATACTGCACCCCAGCGTTTGCAAAATGGGGAGCTTTCGGCATTGGTGACAGTGGATCTGTACAACGAAGGCATAGATCTACCCTTTGTAGACACCCTGATTCTTCTTCGGCCCACACAAAGCCC
>DASUDJ010000250.1:0-8287 GCA_036275635.1 Limnobacter sp.
ATGATCGACTGGACCGACAGGCATTGTCGCCGGTTTCACCGGGTCATCAGCCAGCACACCTGGCTGTACACCGAGATGATCACCACCGGTGCGCTGGTGTTCGGCGACAGGAAGCGTTTTCTGGCCTTCAATGAAGAAGAACACCCGGTTGCCTTTCAGATTGGGGGCAGCGACCCCGCCCACCTTGCGCAATGTGCCAAGTGGGTGGAAGAGGCGGGTTACGACGAACTGAACCTGAATTGTGGTTGCCCTTCCGAGCGGGTACAGAAAGGTTCATTCGGTGCCTGCCTGATGGCAGAACCCACGCTGGTGGCTGATTGCGTAAAAGCCATGCGGGACGCCTGCAACCTGGATGTCACGGTGAAGCACCGCATTGGCCTGGATTATGATGAAAGCGAAAACATGTTGCTTGATTTCATCGGGCAGGTGAGCGAGGTCGGTTGCAGCACCTTCATCGTGCATGCACGAAATGCCGTATTGAAAGGGCTTTCACCAAAAGAAAACCGTGAAATTCCACCGTTGCGGTATGAAGTGGTGAAGCGCCTGAAGCAGAATTTCCCGCATCTGCAGATCATACTCAACGGCGGTATCAAGACCATTGATGAAATTCAAAGCCACCTTCGATGGGCAGATGGCTGCATGATTGGTCGTGAAGCCTACAGCAACCCCTGGCTGCTGGCGGGTTTTGATGAAGTTATTCTTGGCAGGCTGCAACAGGCCAATTCCGACGAAACCTCGTCAATTTCTGCTGCCATTCCGCCAGTTCAGGTGAATCAAAAAACCCGGCTGGAAATCATTGAGGAATTGAGATCCTATGCGGATCGTGAGTTGTCGAATGGTGAATCAATCCGCAACATCACCAAGTCCTGGTTGGGCCTGTTCCATGGGCAACCGGGCGGCAGGCTTTACAGGCAGGTGCTGTCCGATTCGAGCCTGCTGAAGGCAAACAGCTGGCAGGTGGTGGACATGGCACTGGAAAAAATGGCGCAGGCAGTATCCGCCTGAACGCCTACATCAACACAAGTTTTCCAGGGTTCAGCAGGTTCTGCGGGTCCAGTGCCTGCTTGATGGCCTGGAAAGTCGCATAGTTACTGCCGGTCGTGATTTCCCTGAGCAGTTCCGCCTTCAACTGCCCGATGCCATGTTCTGCCGACACGGTGCCGCCACACTTCAGGATTGATTCATGCACCAGCGAATTCAACAAAGCCTGGTGCTGACTCAGGAATGCAGCCGAATCTGTTCCCTTCCGTGCTGACAGGTTGAAGTGCAGGTTGCCGTCCCCGAGGTGACCGAACAGCACGGGCAAGACATCAATGCCATGTTCGGCAATTTCCTGCAGGGCCAAATCATGAAAAAGTGGCAGTTGCGACACTGCGCATGCCACATCATGTTTCACATTCAGACCCTCTTTGGCTTGCGCCTCTGAAATATTTTCCCGAAGCGCCCAGAAGGTGTCCATTTCCCGACCGTTCTGGGCCACTGCAATATTGCTGACACCTGCCACCTCTTCAAGAAGGGCTTCTAGGGTGGTCATGACCTGTTCACGTAAACCCGATTCATCCGCCAGGGAAGTGAACTCCACCAGCACATGGTCGCCCCGGCCGTTGAAACCAGGCGCCCTGGCGGGGAAGTGATGCTGCACCAGGTCAATTGAATGGCTGTTCATCCATTCATAGCTGCTGAGTTCGCCAAACATTCGGCCCTGTATGAAGCCCAGGGCGTCGACTGCAACCTGGATGCTGTCCACATTCAACCAGGCCACGCAGCGGCTTTTCGGTGCAGGAAATATTTTCATGCAGGCTGTGGTGATGACGCCCAGTGTGCCTTCCGAGCCGATGAGCAGGTGGCGCAGATCATAGCCGGTGTTGTTCTTCCTAAGGCCCCGAAGGTCACCGCACAGTTGTCCCTGTGCATTCACATATTCCAGCCCCAGGCAAAGCTCCCGGGTATTGCCGTAGCGCAGAACCGCCACCCCGCCTGCATTGCTGGCCAGGTTGCCGCCCAGTGTGCAGGTGCCTTCAGACGCAAGGCTCAGTGGGAACAGGAAGCCATGTGCCTGTGCGAATTCCTGTATTTCATACAGGGTGTAGCCCACGCTGGCAGTCAGGGTCAGGTTGTTTTCATCCAACATCAGCTTTTCACGAATGCGCCCTGTTTTCAGGACCACATGCGGGCGCCCGGAAGCCAGGCCCTCGGCTACTGGAACTGCGCCACCCACCAGGCCGGTGTTGCCGCCCTGGGTGGTGATGGCCACTGCATGCTCACTGCACAGCCTGATGATGTCCTGCACCTGGGTGGTATCCCGTGGTTCAAGCACGGCCAGTGCGGAGGTGTGGTAACGCTTTCGCCAGTCGGTGCAGGCGCGGTCAATGTCATCTGCTTCCGTCCTGATGAAAAGGCCAGGCATCCTGTCCCGAAGTGCAGCAAGAAAGTCTGTCATCGTTTGTCAGCTCGCCACTGGTTTTGCCACTTTGTAAGTGCGCGCAAAGACGCTGACACTCGCGAACAGGGCGATGGTCAGGATTACTTCAAGGCCTGCCATCAACTGCGAATTCAGTGCAGGATCCGAGCTGGCGCGGGTGGCTCCTTCCGCAAAATACAGCCATACCATCAGGGAGGTGGCCTGGTACGTTTTTACCCGCTGCTTGAAAATGCCCGGCACCACCAGCAGCAATGGCAGAACTTTCAGCACCAGCCAGCTGCCGCCAGGGCGCAGAGGTGCAACAAACAGTTCCCATGCCACGCACAACACAATCAGGCCCAGAAGGCTGATTACAGCCCCCCAGTATGCTTTTTTGCGGGTTGAGTTCACCTGGTTCGTTGGTTTCATCAGGCTTTTTCCATGTGTTGCAGTGCTATTGCAGCTTTTGCCAGGCGAATACCCTGAGCGCGTGCCAATGTTTTTTCATGTTCCGACACAGGCAATTGCCCCTGGCCGCCAGCCCAGTGACTGACACCGTAGGGTGTGCCACCGGTTGTGGTGTCATTCAAGGCCTGTTCGGAATAGGGTAGGCCCAACCACAGCATGCCGTGGTGCATCAGGGGCAAGGCCATGCTGGTCAGCGTGGTTTCCTGTCCGCCATGCAGGCTGCCCGTGCTGGTAAATACACAAAATGGCTTGTTGATCAGGTCGCCAGCCAGCCAGTTGCCAACTGTGCCATCCAGGAAGTATTTCATGGGTGCAGCCATGTTGCCAAACCGGGTGGGAGAACCCAGTGCCAGGCCGGCACATTCCTTCAGGTCCATCGGTTCTGCATAAGGTGGACCATCATCCGGTATTTCCGGTGCAGTGGCCTGCGTGGTGGCGGACACCGCCGGCACGGTCCTCAGGCGGGCGCTGGTCCCTTTCACGGAATCAATGCCGAGCGCTATTTCCCGCGCAAGTTGCTCGGTTGCGCCATGGCGGCTGTAGTACAACACCAGTATCTCGATCATGCTTCAGGGTTATCATGGGGGCTACAGGAACCTTCATTGTATCCAAGCACATGAGTTCAACTGCAGCCAATGGGGAAACTCGATCCAAGAGTTTGGATGAGGCCTCCAATGATTTTCAGAATGCGGAAAGCCGCAGGAGTCGTTTCATGCATGCGGCAAGGCATGCCTTCAAGGTGGATAACACCGAGGTGGGTGACCTTACCCCGCTGAAGCTGCGCTGGTGGATCGCATTCACCCGCCTGGTGGGGCAGCGCATCAGTGAACAGCAACTGCCCCAGGTGGCCTCCAGCCTGACATTCACCACGGTGCTGTCACTGGTGCCGCTGGCCACCGTGGTACTGGCCATCTTCACTGCCTTTCCAATGTTTGACAGGTTGCAGTCTTCCCTGCAGGGCTACCTGATTGACAGCTTCTTCCCGGAAACCCTTTCGGACACCATTCTGACTTATGTCACCCAGTTTTCCGACAAGGCCAAGGGCCTGACTGCGGTGGGCATTGTGTTCCTGGGAATCACTGCCCTGACCACCATGTTCACGGTGGACCGTGTATTCAACCAGATCTGGAACGTGAAGCGGCAGCGTCCGCTGATGAACAAGGTGGTGCTTTACTGGGCAGTGCTGTCGCTGGCGCCGGTCCTGATTGGCCTGAGCATCAGCGTTTCCACTGCGCTGATCAGCCAGACCATGGACAACCTGGGCCCTACGCTACGAGGTATTTTTCCTGTACTGAGCCTGATTCCCCTGGTACTCACCGTCCTGGCTTTTGCATTCATTTACAAGATTGTGCCGAACCGGGCGGTGCACTGGAAAGATGCGCTGGTGGGTGGCCTGATGGCTGCAATCCTGTTCGAGGTGTCGAAACGGGCGTTTGCTGCCTACATCACCCATTTTCCCAGCTACACAGCTTTGTACGGGGCACTGGCAGCCTTTCCGATTTTCCTTCTCTGGATCTATGTCAGCTGGATCATCGTGTTACTGGGTGCCAGTACCGTGGCGGCCTTGCCTGTGGCCCGCAGCGGTTACTGGAATGATGTGAAGCGCCCTGGCGAACGCTGGTTGCAGGGGCTGAGTGTGCTGGTGGAACTTGAAAAATCCCGTCAACAGGAAAAGCCTGGCATGACCATGGAGCAGTTGCGGGTTTGTGCAAGGGTGCCACCTGATCAACTGGATGAAATCCTGAATCAGTTGATTGACCACGGGGTAATTGGCTTGCTGGATTCAGTCAAGGGCGACGACCGTTACGCCTTGATCTGCGATCCAGCCAATCTCAGCACCGAAGTGGTGGCCAGAGCGTTGTGGTTTGACACCTCCCTGACTGGTGAATGGGCTGATCGCCTTCCGAAGTCCACCCGCCGCTTAAGTGGCTTTCAGCAGGAGTTCATCCAGAAGCCGCGCCTCGCCTATTGGTTGGAGCCGGTCGATTCATGAAGGTTTTTGTCAACAGAATCCAATCTTTCACGTTGGATTTGAACTTTTTGTGAAAAAAGAGTGTCCATATCAACAAAAGAAGGGCTTCTGTTTGGCACCCATATTCGCTTTCTGTAAACTAAGCGTTACGAGCCAAAAGCTCTGACATTCAATAATATCAACATCGTCTGGAGCTGTTATGAGTAACAAAGGGCAATTGCTACAAGACCCCTTCCTCAACTTGCTGCGCAAAGAGCATGTACCCGTATCCATTTACCTGGTGAACGGAATCAAGCTCCAAGGGCAGATCGAATCATTCGACCAGTACGTGGTTCTTCTCCGAAATACGGTTACACAAATGGTCTACAAGCACGCAATTTCAACCGTGGTACCAGGCCGTTCAGTGACATTCACCCCAGAGGTGAAGGAGTAATCCCATATTCGCTTTCCCGTCCATCCATGATGCGTCATGACTCGTAGTTCCCTGGTTGCGCTCGACCTAGGCCAACACGAGTTCAGGGAAAGCGTGGATGAGCTGGCATTGCTGGCCACCTCGGCTGGGGCTGAAGTGGTGGGTGTATTCGTTTCCAAGCGCAAATCGCCCGATCCCGCAACTTTCATTGGCTCTGGCAAAGCCCAGGAAATCCTGGCACATTGCGAGGCCGAAGAAGTTGAGCTGGTCATTTTCAACCACGGGCTAAGCCCAGCCCAGCAACGAAACCTGGAAAAAGTACTTGGCCGCAGGGTGATTGACCGCACCGGCCTGATCCTTGATATTTTTGCAATTCGTGCCCGCAGCTTTGAGGGCAAGTTGCAGGTTGAGCTTGCTCAACTGCAGTACATGGCTTCCCGCCTCGTGCGTGGCAATGCCGAGTTGTATGGCCAGCAGGGTGGTATCGGCATGCGAGGGCCGGGTGAAACCCAGCTGGAAACGGATCGCCGACTGATCGGTGTGAAAGTGAAACAGTTGAAAACCCGGCTTGAAAAACTGCAGAAACAGCGACAGACCCAGCGCAGGCAGCGCGAGCGCAGGGGGCAGTTTACTGTTGCAATCGTGGGTTACACCAACGCCGGCAAAAGCACCCTTTTCAATTCTGTTGCCAGTGACAGAGCCTATGCTGCTGACCAGCTTTTCGCCACCCTGGACACCACCACCCGTCGGGTCTGGCTGGGGCCGAACACCGACATGGCGCTTTCCGACACCGTAGGTTTCATCCGCGACCTGTCACATTCACTGGTAGATGCTTTCAAGGCCACCCTTGAGAGTGCTGTCCATGCCGACCTGTTGCTGCACGTGGTGGATGTGAGCTCACCTGTTCGCCACAGCCAGATTGATGAAGTAAACAAGGTGTTGCTGGAAATCGAAGCGGGGGATGTACCCCAGATCATTATCTGGAACAAAATAGACGCCTGCGAGCGTTCCCCGGAGGTCGAACGGGATGCCAGTGGTAAGATTTTATCCGTTGCCGTGAGTGCCCGTTATGGCCTGGGAATTGCCGAATTGCGGCAGTGCCTGGCTGAACTTGCTGGCAACTTCTATGCTCAAAGTCGGGGTCCGGGCCTGCAACACATCGAGTTGCATTGAGCCTGAGCGTCAACAACCAATTTTCTTAAGCAGTAGGAACAAGCATGTCAATGAATGATCCGGATTGGGGCAGAAATTCATCGGGTAGCCAGAACAATGATGAACCCCAAAGGCCACAGGACAATGACCATCGCAGGCCTGGTGGTCGGCAGGACGGCCCACCTGATCTGGATGAACTGTGGCGCGACTTCAACAACAGGTTGAACAGGCTGTTCGGTAAAAAAGGCGGCAACGGCGCAGGTGGCCCCCGCAACCCCTTGGGTGGCAACAGCGGTCCCAGCATGGAAAACGCCGGCAAGGGTTTCACCCTGGTCGTGATTGTGGCTGTCCTGGTCTGGCTGGCCAGCGGTTTTTACATCGTGCAGGAAGGTCGCGAGGGCGTGGTGCTGCAGTTCGGTAAATATCACCACACTTCCATGCCTGGTTTTCAGTGGCGCCTGCCTTACCCCATCCAGTCGCATGAAGTGGTGAACTCCTCCCAGGTGCGAATCGTGGAGGTGGGTTACAGGAATGATGTAAAAAGCAAGGTGCTGCGTGAAGCCTTGATGCTGACCGAGGATGAAAACATCATCGACATCCAGTTCGCGGTTCAGTATCGACTGAAGGACGCGGGCGCCTACCTGTTCAACACGGCTGACCCCGACGAGTCGGTCAAGATGGCAGCGGAAACTGCAATCCGCGAGGTTGTGGGTCGCAGCAAGATGGACTTCGTACTGTATGAGGGCCGTGAGCAGATTGCGCTGAATACCGCGGAAGTGATGCAGGGTATTCTTGATAAATACGGCACGGGTATCCTGGTGTCCAGCGTAACCGTGCAGGGTGTTCAGCCGCCCGAGCAGGTGCAAGCTGCATTCGATGATGCGGTAAAAGCCGGCCAGGACCGTGAACGCCTGAAAAATGACGGTGAAGCCTATGCAAATGATGTCATCCCCCGTGCCCGAGGCAATGCAGCACGGTTGATCGAGGAGGCCAATGGCTACCGGGAAAGGGTGGTTGCCCAGTCTGAAGGTGATGCCGCCCGCTTCAAGGCAATCCTGACTGAATACGACAAGGCACCGAAGGTAACGCGTGACCGCATGTACCTGGATGCCATGCAGGAAATTTACACCAATGTGACCAAGGTCATCGTGGACAGCAAGAGCAACAGCCAGTTGCTTTACTTGCCGCTGGACAAGTTGGTTGAAAAAAGCGGTCCTGCCGCTCAGGAAAGCAGCAGTGCTGCTGCCGCAGCCAAGTCGGCTGAAACCACGCCAACTGCGCCACGCCCAGCCAGTGAAGGATTTGACTCAAGTGTTCGTGACGCCATGCGCAATCGTGACCGGGGAGCCCGTTAATCATGCCTAAGATTTTTGTAGTAGCAGCGGCTGCGTTGATTGGTTTCTTTGTAGCCAACACCTGCCTGTATGTAGTTGACCAACGCCAGTATGCAATTGTGTTTGCCCTGGGACAGGTTGAAGAGGTTCGCCAGGAGCCTGGTTTGTACTTCAAGTTGCCAGCGCCTTTCCAGAATGTAATTTTCCTGGACAAGCGCACGCAAACCATCGATACGCCCGAACCAGAGCGTTTTATCACCTCTGAAAAGAAGAACCTGCTGATTGATTCCTACATCAAGTGGCGGATTGTTGACCCGCGTCTGTACTTTGTGCGCCTGAGCGGCGACTCCCGACTGGCCCAAAGCCGCATGTCCCAGGTGGTGAAGTCTGCCCTGAACGAGGAAATCACCAAGCGCACGGTCCCACAGATGGTGTCTGGCGAACGCACCACCGTGATGAACACCGTGGTCGAAAAAGTGAAGGATGAGGCTGCCGAGATTGGCGTGGAAATCCTGGACGTTCGCTTGAAGCGTGTCGACTTGCTGCCC
>DASUDJ010000251.1:0-4530 GCA_036275635.1 Limnobacter sp.
CCTTGCTGCTGCTTGCACTAATTTACGGAAAGATGAACTGGCTGGTCAAGCTGGGGTTGGTGGCCCTGTCGACCGTGTTTTACTGGACCAGCTACCAGGGCTGGCAGGATGCACAGGGCTGGCCCACCCAGGCCGAGTTGCCCAAGCGCTTCCTGTTTCATGCGGTGGTGGTGGAAGAGCCGAACAAGAAAGAAGGTTTTGAAGGACGCCTGTATGTCTGGGCCAGTGACCTGGGCACCGGAAAGCCATCGGACACGCCGCGGGCCTATGTGCTGCCCTATGGCAAAGACCTGCATGTGAAGCTGGATGCAGCCCAGCGCGAAATGCGAAACGGCAACCTGCAGATCGGTGAGGTGGGCGGTGAAATGTTCGATCCACAGGCCGCGCGTGACAACACCCGGATTGCTGACAAGAAAATTGATCTTGAATTCAGCAAGCTGCCTGACCCCCAATTGCCGGAGAAATAAGCCATGTTGAGAATTGCTGGCCTGGCTGCAGTGGCCTTGATGGTGGCGTCCTGCTCGAATGTGAAAGGCACTGAATACTTTCCACTGAAGGAAAACACCCAGTGGAATTACACGATGAATTTCGTGATGCCGGATGGAAAAAAATCCCAGCGGCTTGAAATTCAGACCCTGCATGAAGTGGAGCTGACAGTGGGTGAAAAGGAAATGGACACCCACATCCGCCGCACATCGGACGGCACCGATTACTACATTGAAGAACGGGATGACGGTTTCTACCGGGTGGCCAAAAGGGTAGTGGTTCAAACCGTGCCGCATGCCGACAAGGAAGCCCGCCTGGTGTTGCCCAAGGGGCGTAACCTGCGGGTGGGCTACACCTGGACACTCGACACTGCGCCCTACGTGATGCACTGGATGCCACCGTTTGACAAGGCCAATGCCAGCATCAAGCCGTTCGACCTGGTGTATGAAATCGCCTCACTGGATGACACGGTGGAAACGCCCGCCGGTGTGTTCGAGAAATGCATTCGCATTGAGGCCATGGGCAAGATGGTGTTCTATGCAGATGCCAGCGCGGGTTACCGGGAAATCCTGATCAACCACAAGGAATGGTATGCCCCAGGTGTTGGCCTGGTGAAACTCGAGCGGGATGAGCCGCTGAACACCAGCATCATGAAGGGCGGGAAAGTGACCATGATGCTGACGGGGTTCAAAGGCTAAACAACCTGCAGGTTTGCTGAATCAGCCTGTTGTTTGCTCAACTCCTTTTCCACATAATGCCCCGCCATGTCGGCCAGCCCCTGCGCCAGCACATCAAATGAAAAGCTGGGGTTGGGGTGGTTCAAATATCGGATCATGGTGGCCATGCCGCTGTTGATGAAAATATAGGCCACCGCCTGCAGGTTGTTCAGCTTCAGCATTTCAGGATGCTGAATGGCGTGCTGAACGAACAGGTCCATCAGCGCACGGTACACCTGTCCGAAGGGCACATGCTTTTCCATCAGCGCCGATTCCCGTGCGCATTTCAGATACAGCTCATCATTTTTTTTCAGGAAATCGGCGGTCTGGGTAATCAGTTCATACACTGCATCCCGAATGGAAAGCCGAACAATTGATTGGGTCGTGCTGTGAATCAGGGCCACCAGCTCTTTCGCAAATCGTTCGCCCATTGCACCCAGAATGGCTTCCTTGTTCTCGAAATACTCATAGATCGAGCCCACGCCAACACCCGCGCAATCCGCGATGCGCCTTGTTGTGGCGCCTTCTGCGCCATGCTTTGCCAGTGCAATGAATGCACCCTGCACGATGGTTTCAACCGTGTTCTGTGACCTGTTCTGTTTGGGTTTTCTGATCATGAATTATCCGAATTGAATCCGAACAAACGTTCGTTTTAAGATGACATTGTTCAATGTCACGGTAGCGCTGTCAAGCGCCTTGGAAAAAACACATGTTCGGAAAAAAGATAACAAAGGGTGCCAATGCAGTGGTCACCGGTGCAGGCAGCGGCATTGGCCGGGCATTTGCACTGGAAATTGTGCGCCGGGGTGGCCGTGTGGTGTGTGCCGATATCAACCTGCAGCGCGCCCAGGAAACCGTGGACCTGATCATGGACATGGTGGCCGGCAAGCTGAAAAACCCCGACCTGGTGTTCGTGGAGCAGGCCTGGGCTGTGCAATGCGATGTCAGCAAGCTGAAGGATGTGGAAGCACTGGCAGAGGAAGCAGAGCGTATTTTTGGCGGCACTGAATTCGAATCTGCAATTGATGTGGTGGTGAACAATGCCGGCGTGGGTGCAGGCGGCAAGCCGGTGGGTGAAACCTCGATCGACGACTGGAAGTGGACCATCGGCGTGAACCTGTGGGGTGTGATTCACGGCTGCCACGTGTTTGCGCCGCGCCTTCGCAAGAAAGGCGCAAACCGGAAATGCGGCATCATCAATGTGGCCTCCACAGCCAGTTTTGCAGCTGCACCCCTGATGAGCGCCTACAACGTGACCAAGGCGGGTGCGCTGGCCTTGAGTGAAACACTGGCTGCTGAAATGGCAGGCACCGGCGTGAATGTGACCGCACTTTGCCCCACCTTCGTCAAAACCAATATTGCAAAAGATGGCCGGATTGATGCGGCCTCCAGCCGCCTGGCCAGCAAGCTGATGGACTGGAGCGGCGTCAGCGCCGACAGCGTGGCCAAAGAAACATTGAATGCACTGGACAAGGGGCAGTTGTATGTCTTGCCGCAACTGGATGCCCGAATGATTTGGCGCGCAAAGCGCCTGATGCCCCGCAGCTACACGCGTGGGGCTGGTTTGTTGGCGCGAATCGCTGCCAAAGCTTTTTAAGGAGTAAACGGAAATGCCTCAACTCGACCTGGAAAAAACACTGCGCCGCATCAAGGAAAACCAGTGGGCGCTGGCTGATATTGACTGGGATGCACCCGGCCGTGAAATGATCACGGAAGAACAGTGGCCCAAGCTGAAAGCCTTCATGGCCGACCTGACCTGGATTGAACACATCGGTGCACGCGGCTTCGCAGCCATGACCAAAAAAGCGCCGAACGACACGCTGCGTGAAATCTACACCTGGTTCCATGCAGAAGAGCAGCGCCATGCCAATGCGGAGCTGGCCTTGATGCAACGCTGGGGCATGCTGGAAGACGGTGAAATTCCCGAGCCGAACATCAACCTGCGCCTGACCATTGAATGGCTGGACAAGTATGCAGACGACATGCCACTGAATGTACTGGGCAGTGTGATTCCCATGCTGGAAGTGACACTCGACGGCGCCCTGTGCAAGTTCCTGCTGGATGAAGTGAAAGACCCCGTATGCCACGAAGTGTTCAAGAAAATCAATTCGGATGAAGCCCGGCACCTGGGCGTGGACTTCCATGTGCTGGAAATGCTGGGTCATGGCCCGATGTACCGCTTGGCGCTTGAATCGGTGGCCACAGCATTGAACCCCAAGCTGCTGCTGGGCATGGCCGTGTACTTCCCGCTGTTGAACCGCATGCGCGACAACATCGTGACCATGGGCCTGAAAGAAGAGAAGCTGTATGAAGCCATGGCCAAGTTTGAAAAGTACGGTGGTGAAACACCGGAAGGCCGCCGCAACCCCTGGTTCCAGCTGATTCGCCGCCATGGCAAGTGGGTGATTGATCGTGGCAACCGCCTGTACCACGTGCCTGTGGATGCAGCAGTGAAGGCTTCCAACTACATTCCCAAGCGCTGGTTGCCGGAAGTGCCAAGCTGGGTGAACAAGCTGACCTGGCACACCACGGCCTGACATTTTCAAGATGCCCAATATTCGGAAAACAGAAATGACAACAGAAAGAAAACAGGCTAACCGCGCACTGAAAGCCACCAGCGGCTCCAGCGCAACCGTGAAGCCAGAACAGCGCAAGGCAACGCGTCCTGCCACTCGACGCGGGTCCACCTCGAAAAGTGGCGAGCATGTGTATGACACGCTGATTATCGGGGCCGGCTTTGCCGGCCTGGGTACGGCCATCAAGCTGCGTGAAGGCGGTGTGCACAACATCGCTATTCTTGAGCGTGCAGCCGAGGCGGGTGGCACCTGGCGTGACAACCAGTACCCCGGCGCGGCCTGTGATATTCCCTCCAACCTGTACAGTTTTTCCTTTGCGCCCAACCCGAACTGGTCGCGCAGCTATTCAGGCAGCAGGGAAATCCTGGGCTATGTGCACAGCCTGATTGCCGACTTCGGACTGGAAAGCCTGATTCAATACAACCAGAATGTGAGTCATGTGCAGTTTGATGAATCACAAGGCCTGTGGCTGATCCAGGCTGACAGTGGCAAACTGTGGAAGGGCAGGGCAATCATCATGGCATCCGGCCCCTTGGCCAATGCAAGTTTTCCGAATATCCGCGGCATCGAAAATTTCAAGGGCAAGAAAATCCACAGCGCACGCTGGGATCATGACTATGATTTCACCGGCAAGCGGGTGGCAGTGATTGGCACCGGTGCCAGCGCAATCCAGATCATTCCTGAACTGGTGAAAAAGGTGGACATGCTGAAGGTGTTCCAGCGCACGCCAGCCTGGGTCATGCCTCGGCCTG
>DASUDJ010000252.1:0-7508 GCA_036275635.1 Limnobacter sp.
CCGGTTTTACCGCCCACGGAACTGTCTACCTGGCTGAGCAAGGTGGTGGGCACCTGGATGAAAGGAATTCCGCGCATGAAGGCCGATGCAGCAAAGCCACCCATGTCACCAATCACACCACCTCCCAGGGCCACCAGCACGGTTTTGCGGTCGCACTGGTTTTCCATCAGGGCATCAAACACCTTTTGAAGGGTGGGCCAGTCCTTGTACTCTTCACCATCCGGCAGGCGCACAGCATGCACTTTTTTTGCACCTGCAGTCTGCAGGGTGGCTTTCAAGCTGTCTTCATACAGAGGCCCAACCGTGGTGTTGGTGCAGATCATCACCACCTTGCCCGCCACATGGGGCTTGAACAACTCGGCTTGACCCAGCAGGCCACTGCCAATGTGGATTGGATAGCTGCGATCGCCCAGATCGACTTCAAGAGTATGTTGGCTCATTGGGAGGTTCATTCAGTTCCGCATGCCTTGGGTTGAGTGTCGGTTTCCTTTTGCGCCAATTTTAAGGCATGGCCGATTTTATGAACAATCTGGTAGACCGGTTGCCTGCCGGTTTCGATCACCACGTCTGCACACTCCCGGTACAGGGGCAAACGGGCAGCCAGCAGTTCCTCGATTTTTTTTCGGGGGTTGGGGCCCTGCAGCAAGGGCCGGTTCTTGTCCAGGCGCGTACGTTGATAAAGCTCTGCAGCCGAGGCGCTGAGGTAAACCACTGCACCGATTTTCTTCAGGATTTCCCGGTTTTCAGGCGCAAGCACAATGCCCCCGCCCGTGGCAATCACCTGCTTTTCCCGGCCCACGAAACTGGCCAATGCAGCAGATTCACGCTTGCGAAAACCGGCCTCTCCCTCGATTTCAAAAATGACAGGAATGCTGACACCGGTCTGATGTTCAATCAGGTGGTCAGTGTCTGTGAATTCCCAGGACAGATGCTTGGCCAAGGCCTTGCCGACTGTGCTTTTGCCGGCACCCATCATGCCCACCAGCACAATGCATTGATTAGACACTTCGTTGATTCTTTGTGAACAATCAAATCATTGTACGGTAAAGCATGCCCTATTGGTCTGCCAGCACCACGGGCGTCAGGAAGATTAGCAACTCCGCCCTCCGCTTGGAGTCGGTTTTGCTTTTGAACAGCGCGCCCAGGCCGGGAATGTCTCCCAGGAACGGGGTTTTCTGATTCAGCAGGTTGTCGTCTTCCTCGAAAATGCCGCCCAGCACCACCGTGCCACCATCGGCCACCAGCACCTTGGTTTTCACGCGCCGGGTGTCAATTGCAGGGCCATTGGCGGTGTTGATGCCCAGGGAGTCCTTGGCCACATCCACATCCAGCAGCACGGTGCCGTCGGGCGCAATCTGCGGGGTGACTGCAAGTTTCAGGTTGGCCTCCTTGAACTCGGTGGCCGTGGCCCCGCTGCTGGTGGCAATCTGGTACGGAATCTCGGTGCCCTGCTCTATCAGTGCCGGTTCCTTGTTTGAAGTGATCACACGCGGATTGGAGACGGTGCGGATCTTGTTGTCTGTTTCCAGCGCCCGCAGTTGCAGGTTGATCAAACGGGTGGAGTTTGCATTGAACAGGGTATAGGCCAGGTTGGTGCCAGAAAGCGGGCTTGAGTCCACATAACCTTTTCGACCGAACTGCTCACCTATTTCAGTAAAATCCTCTGACAAGGCTGAGGCCGATCTCACGCGCACGCCCAGATCCCTTGACACCGAGGTATCCGCCAGCACCACCCGTGCCTCGATCATCACCTGTTTCACCGGCTTGTCCAAACCGTTGATGATCATGCTGATCCTCTCCAGCCTGCTGGGTGTGTCCTGCACGAAAATCTGGCTGGTTCGCTCATCTGAAATCAGGGTTCCCCTCGAGGACAACAGCTGGGAATCCTGCGCCTTGATCAGGGCCACCAGGTCGGCTGTCTTCTGATAACTGATCTGGAACACCCGGGACAGCACGGGCTCCATGTTGTCCTGCGCCCGACGGTTTGCGGCCTGGAACTGGTCGTTGTTCACATCTGTCGGCGTGGATACCAGAAGTACATTTCCGGACTGACTGGCCACCAGGCCCCTGGATCGCATCACGATGTCCAGGGCCTGGTCCCAGGGCACATCTTTCAGGAACACGGTGACCTTGCCTTGCACCGCATCACTCAACACCAGGTTCATCCGCGTGAAATCCGCGAACACCTGCATCACGGTACGGATGTCAGCATCCTTGAAATCAAGTGTGATGGGTCGCCCGGAATAACGGGCCATCAGGTTCTGACCAGTCGTGGATGGCGTCAGCGCGACTGTTTTGACCTCAGAGCCGGCCGCCTGCAATGGAATCAGCTGGATTTCGAGCAAAGGCCCCTGCTGACGCACCTGGTGAGTGGCCTTGTCCAGTTGCATCTGCAGCGTCAGCACCTGGTCACCGGGCTTCAGCATGACCATGCTGGCGGGCAGTCCCGGAGCGGTGGAAATACGGTCAGGCACCCCGGGGGCCAGCCGGCCGTTTGCAAACCGCACCTTCAGCAGATCATCCTTCAACAGGGCATCCGCACGGATGTCCGCACGATCGAATTCAAGCCTGATGACGGACTGGCCTGCAACCTGCGTGATCTGCCAGTTTTTCAGAAGGGGACCCTCTGACTGCACGGGCGGCTTGCCCAGCACCTGTGCCACGGTGTCATTCAGTGCGCTTTGTGGGGGAAGCACTGCGGCCTGACCGCCATCCGGAACAAATGGCGCCGGACCCGAAAACGCCAGTCGCAGGGACGAGTCCTGCTGACTCAGCTTCACCTCATAATTATTGGCCATCTCGAACACCAGCCTGCTTTTTCCGCCAGCAGAAACCCACTGCGCCTTGCGAATGCGGCTGTTGGAAGGCACTTCCAATGCAGGCAGGTTGCCACTCAGCACCGCCGGAAAATCCAGCACCTGCCGAGCAGGGTTCGAAATCCTGAACAGGCCAGGCCTGGCCAGCAAAGGCTGACTGAACTCCATCACCACTTCGCTTTGATCTGCCTGCTCGACAAGTTTCATTTCCACAACACTGATTGCGCGCGCCTCGGCGCAAAACAGCAGCCAGAGCAGAAAGAACACCATCCATCCTGAAAATCCGGGCATTGTCATGATCTTTTCCTGTCTGTTCATTGAAGCTCCCCAGCCGCAGTCCCCGACACCAGGTTCAACTGGATTCTTTTCACCCCTGCGCGCTCAATCACGGGCGTCAACTCCACTTTGCCCCGCCCCAGGGCTGTCACTTTGTAGGCATTCAGGACATAGCTGCCGAGGCCCACCACATGGTCTTCCCGTCCGTCGTGCAAAATGGCCACCTGCTGCCCGCCGGCTTCAATCACACCGGTCAGGCGCAGGGTTTCAGCAATTCCTTCCACCTGGCCTTCCCTGCGCAGGGACATGTTCTGGTCATTTTCCGACCAGTCAAAAATCCGGCCCGTGATGGCGGGCAGTTCAGGCACTGGCAATGTGAGTCTTTGGCTGGCAGTCATGCCGCCCTTTTCCTGGCCAGCTGGACTCTGCAGGGTACGCGCAGCCTCAAGTTGTCGTTCAAGCTCAGCCAGTGCGGGCCCATGGCGGTATTGAGACTCCTCCAGGCCGGGAAACACAGGCACCAGCAACAAGGCAAAAAGCGAACTGATCATGGTTTTTTTTCCTCAGGTGGCAGTTGGGCAAATGCATTCAACTCACCGGTCACTTGCCAACTGCTGGAGCCGGGCAGTTGGGACATTTCGAATTGCTTCATGCTCACCTGCCTGCTGAGACGGGCTATGTGATTCGGTAACTGGGAAATCACCGAACCCTCACCCCGCAAATTGATTTTCACGGGAACCACCCGCATCACTTCCTGGTTCACAGGTGGTTGCGGTGTGAACTCGGCCAGCTTCATGTCATTGGCAAGAATCAGATCATTGATTCGCACCAGCAGCGAAGCCAGTTCGCGCTCGGTCGGAAGTGCCATTTTCAGCACCGGCAACTGGGACTCCAGCCCGGCCAGTTCCGCTTCAATCAAGGGTCCATCGCTGATCAGTCTCGACTGGCTTTCAAGCCGAGCGAGGGAACTCTGAATTTCACCTTCCATCCGGAGGTTGTCCTGCAGGCTGTCCTGCCAGGACAGGAGGAAGCCACACACCCCAAAGGCAAACCAGGAGGCTGCAATCAACAGGACCCTGTGCAAAGGTTTCAGCCTCGGCAATTCCTGCAGCAGGTTTTCAATCGTCATCTCATTCAATTGCATCAACAGCCTCCCGAAGCAAAGCCCTGATTTCGAACAAATGCCGTGATGTTGATGTCGATGTTGACGGAGACACCTGCCTGTCCTGTTTGCCCGGTTTGTCCAGCTGTTCCGTAACCGACACCAGGTCGACAGAACTGAACAGCCTGTTGCCCGCTTCCATCTGGTTCACCCACTGACCAAGACTGGAAACTGCCGGAGTCATACCATTCAAGACGATTTCCCTGTCTGTCACAAACAGGCGCGTCAGGGAAACATTCGCAGGCACCGTCGCATCGAAATAGGACACCCATTGACTGGCCAGCACCGACTCCTTTTCAACTGCTGTCAGTGCATTCACCTGCCGTTTCAGCACGGCAACCCTGTCTTTCATGGCCTGTATCTGCTGCACCCGGGCGGCCACTTCCTCTTCAATTGCACCCAGCCTCGCCGTGAAAGCCTGCTTTTCCTCCACCCGCCTTGAAAATTCCACGGTGACACTCCAGCACAGGAGCAACCCAAGCGCAGCCCCCACTGCAAGCTCTGAAATCACGCGCTTCTTTCTGCGTCTTTCACGCTGCAGGCGGTAGGGATAAAGATTGAACAAGATCACTCGCATGGCAGATCCTCCAGTGCGCCAAACGGCACCACGTCCTCGTGCCACCGGGCCTTCAATTCTTTTCTCGGCGGAATTTCAACCAGTCGGGGGGACAAAGTCTGACTTCGCCTTGCAGTGGTTTCGCAGCCTTTTTCATGCATCAGCTCTCCTCCAAGTACAAGTCGCACAGCGGCGGTATCCTCCGTCGCGCCTTCCCTGGTCCAGGTCGACACGAGGCGTTCCAGGGCAGAAATGGCACGGACCACAGAAAAACCTTCCTCGCTGCGCTCCCAACTCTCGTTGAACAGGACTCCCTGGGAAAAAACCCCCAGGCGCACATGGTGACGACCCAGCTCACCGTGCAGGAGAAACCGCACATCAGCGGATTTATCGGTGGGCGGCGCCATCTGAAGGTAACCATTCAATGCGGCAATCGAATCCAGCGTAATACCGAGGCAGATCAGGCCGCAGGCCCTGCAGGCTGCATTGATTTCATCCACCTGCCTCTGGTCGATGCCAGCAACCGCCAGGCTGACATTCCCGTCCGAGAGACTGGTTTTCAATTGCCAGTCAAATGCAGCCTCTCGATCCGACTCGCCGGCCGCCGCCTCCATCAACTCCTGGATCTGGAAGCGAATTGCGGTCTCGCGCTCGTCGTGCGGCACATTGACCTCTCCCAGGTAGGCATGTCGGGAAGGAATCGATATCACGATGAACAGCGGCCGGGGAGACCCCGGAGGCAAACTGCCGAGTGCGCCACGGATCGCCTGCTGAAGGGCTGCAGCCCCCAGCAGCGTGTCGTCTGGATGCGACACTTCCAAATTACCACCGCCAGAGGCACGGATCAGCTTGAAACCCAGCCGTTTCTCGCGCCAGATTTCCCCATAGACCCAACGCCAGCGAGCACCACTGAATGACATTGACAAGGCATGGACCGAACCGGTCCGCCATCCAGAAAACCACGCGCGAATCAAATTCATGACCGAACCCCGGAACTAGCAGGACTTCAGCTTAGGCAAACCGACAGGCGCGGCTAACCCTCATTGGAGGGGACTAACCACAAGGGGGAGCCCCTGTATTCATCTGTGGAGGGAAGCATCAGTATTTCAGGCAAGTTGACAGATACAATATGCCTACCAAGACCAATCCCGCATCCACACGTGAATTCATACAAAACACGCCCCCCCCGTTCATCCCGTGGTTTCATTGCAACTGTGCTGACCTTGCTGATTGGCCTCGGACTTTCGGGAACATTGTTGATCGGCGTGGCACTGGCCCTGATCTTCCCGAAACTGCCTGACCTCAGCACCCTGACCGATTACAGGCCCAAGGTTCCATTGCGGGTGCTTACCAGCGATGGGGTACTGATCGGGGAATTCGGCGAAGAGCGTCGAAGGCCGGTGGACATCAGCGAGGTGCCACTGATCATGCAACAGGCCATCCTGGCTGCTGAAGACGACCGGTTTTACCAACACGGTGGCATAGATTTCATGGGCGTGGCCCGGGCATTGATCACCAACCTCACTTCGGGCGGCCGTACCCAGGGTGCCAGCACCATCACCATGCAGGTGGCCCGGAACTTTTTCCTGACTCGCGACAAGACCTGGACCCGCAAGTTGTATGAAGTGCTGCTGGCCTACAAGATTGAAGACAACCTGACCAAGGATGAAATCCTTGAGTTGTACATCAACCAGATCTACCTGGGCCAGCGTGCCTATGGCTTTCAGTCCGCTTCACAGGTTTACTTTGGTAAACCCTTGCGGGACATCAATGCGGCCGAGGCAGCCATGCTGGCCGGTTTGCCCAAGGCCCCCTCTGCCTTCAACCCGATCGTGAACCCCAGCCGTGCCCGCGTTCGGCAGGAATATGTGCTGCGCCGCATGCACGACCTTGACTACCTGACAGATGCCCAGTACCAGGATGCGCTGAAAACCGAATTGGTCTATCGCAACCGGAAAGCCAATGCGGATGATCTTGAAGCAGGTAACGGGAGCAGCATCAATGCAGACTATGCCGCGGAAATGGCCCGGCAGGCTGCAGTGGAAATGTACGGCGAGGAGGCCTACACATCCGGCATCACCGTGACCACTACGCTGATTGCCAAGGAACAGCGGGCTGCACAGCGCGCACTGCGCAGCACAGTGATGGACTATGAGCTGCGCCAGTTCTTCCGGGGCCCGGAAGGGTACATAGAACTTCCAGCCGATCCGAAGCAGGCCGAGGAAGTCATTGGCGACAACATCAGCGACTTCACCGACTACGGCTTCCTGCAAAGCGCAGTGGTGCTGTCGGCAAGCCCCACCGAGGTGGTGGTTTCGCAAGGTGCGGGTGCACCGCTGAAGTTGACCGGAAGCAGCCTGAAGCCAGCGGAAAGCTGGCTGAATGAGCGGGCTCCCGCCAACAAGCGCCTGAAGCGGGGCGCCGTGGTACGCATCCTGAAGCGCAAGGACCAGCCACCCATGCTGACCCAGCTTCCGGAAGTGGAGGCCGCATTCGTTGCACTGAATCCGAAGAATGGCGCCATCCGGGCCCTGTCAGGCGGCTTTGAGTTTTCCCGCAACAAGTTCAACCATGTCACACAGTCAACCCGCCAGCCTGGCTCCGCTTTCAAGCCTTTTGTGTACTCCGCCGCTTTGGAAAAAGGGGTGACCCCCACCACCCTGGTGGCAGATGAACCCATCTTCGTTCCGGCCGACAC
>DASUDJ010000253.1:0-3747 GCA_036275635.1 Limnobacter sp.
CCCAGCACAAAACCGTCGCGGTCCTTGTCCCATGGCCGGCTCGCTGCTGCGGGATCGTCGTTGCGCGTTGAAAGCGCACGCATGGCTGCAAAGCCACCAATGCCAAGTGGTGAGACCGTGGATTCCGCGCCGCCCGCGATCATCACGTCAGCGTCACCGTATTCAATGATGCGTGCAGCCTCACCAATTGAGTGTGTACCTGTTGTACAAGCGGTCACCATGGCAATGTTTGGCCCTTTCAAGCCATACATGATGGACATGTGGCCAGAAATCATGTTGATGATGCTGCCGGGCACGAAGAAGGGGGAAATTCGGCGATAACCCTTGTTGATCAGGTCTGAATGAGTGTCCTCAATCATCGGAAGTCCGCCGATGCCTGACCCGATGCTGACGCCAATGCGCTCGGCGTTCTGCTCATTGACTTCAAGGCCTGAATCCCTGAAAGCCTGGATTCCCGCGGCAAGGCCGTAATGGATAAAGGTGTCCATACGGGCCGCTTCCTTGCCAGGTATGTACTCGGCTACGTCAAATCCTTTGACTTCACCTGCAATTTTTACTGACAGGGCCTCGGTATCAAACCGGGAAATGGTGGAAATGCCGGATTTGCCCTGGGTCAGGCTTGTCCAAGCCTCGCTTATAGAATTACCTACCGGGCTGATAATGCCCAAACCGGTAATAACAACACGTCTACGGCTCACAAGCCCTCCCTTTATTCATTTTTCATGAGAACCAAAGGTGGTTGCGCGATGCCACCGACGCAATCCAACCTCTGGTTTGGACCCATCAAGACTTGGAGTTAGCCGTGACGTAGTCGATTGCCTGTTGAACTGTGGTGATTTTTTCGGCTTCTTCGTCAGGAATTTCTGTTTCAAATTCTTCTTCCAAAGCCATGACCAATTCCACTGTGTCCAAGGAATCAGCGCCGAGATCATCTACGAAAGAAGATTCGTTCTTGATTTCCTCTTCTTTAACGCCGAGTTGCTCGGCCACAATCTTCTTAACGCGCTGTTCGATGTTTTCCATTACGGAGCCTCCGTGGGTTTTTAATAAAAATCAAGTGATAACTTCAAGGCAATTCTGGGAATGATAGTTCAAATGCCCTGCTGTTAGCCCATCCACATTCCACCATTGACGTGTAATGTGGTTCCAGTCACATACCCCGCCTGGTCGCTGGCCAGGTACAACACCGCTGCTGCGATGTCACCCACCTGGCCCATGCGGCCCAGCGGAATTTGTTGTTTCAACTGCTCGACCTGTGTTTCAGACAGGGCATCAGTCATATCGGTTTGAATGAATCCGGGCGCCACACAGTTTACCGTGATATTTCGGCTGCCCAGTTCACGCGCAAGCGCTTTTGTCATGCCGGCTACACCAGCCTTCGCAGCTGCATAGTTGGCCTGCCCGGCATTACCGCTTGTTCCCACCACTGAAGTGATGTTGATCATGCGGCCTGTGCGGGCTTTCATCATCGGTTTCATGGCCAGCTTCGACAGCTTGAACACAGCAGACAGGTTGGTAGAAATGACCGCATCCCAGTCCTCGTCCTTCATGCGCATCGACAACTGGTCGCGGGTAATACCGGCATTGTTCACCAGGATGGACAGGGGGCCGAGTTCTTCCGCAATCCGGTTGAACAAGGGTTCGAGGCTGGCCGTGTCAGTCACATTCAACACGGCACCAAAGCCTTTCACGCCTGCAGCCTTCAAACCTTCGGAAATGTCAGCCGCTCCAGCTTCGGAAGTGGCTGTGCCCACCACCACTGCGCCCGCCCTACCCAAGGTAACTGCAATTTCCCGCCCAATTCCGCGGCTAGCCCCGGTTACAAGCGCAATTTTCCCGGTCAAATCAAAAATTGTCATTGAAATATTCCTTTATTGGGCCTGCAGGGCTTGCTGAATACTGTCCGGGTCAAAAATGTTGACCACGGGTACATCACAGATGCGCTTCACGAGGCCAGCCAGCACCTTGCCAGGGCCACACTCCACACACAGGTCGGTTCCCGCTGCTGTCATGGCCTGTATGGTTTCCACCCAGCGAACCGGTCCGTAGGACTGCCTGATCAGCGCATCCCTGATTTTTTGGGGCTCGGTTTCCACGGAAACATCAATATTGTTGTAAACCGGGATTGAAGGTGTGTTGAATTCCGTGTTGGCCAGGGCGGCAGCCAGCTTGACCGAAGCTGGCTTCATCAGGCTGGAGTGGAATGGTGCGGACACCGGCAATTCAAGCGCGCGTTTCGCACCCAATGCCTTGGCTGCCTCGCAGGCTGCCTTCACCCCCTGTGCGCTGCCTGCAATCACAACCTGGCTGGGCGCATTGAAATTCACGGCTTCGGCCACCTCTCCGTTCACACTGGCCTCCTGGCAGGCCTGTTTCACCTGTTCATCGGAAAGGCCAAGAATGGCGGCCATGCCACCCTGCCCAACAGGCACGGCGCTTTGCATGGCCTGCGCACGTATGCGAACAAGTGATAGCGCATCGGACAGGCTTAATACACCTGCCGACACCAATGCCGCATATTCTCCCAGGGAATGACCCGCCGCCAGTTGGGGTTGTGAACCGCCAGCTGCAAGCCAGGCGCGCAAAACCATGAGGTCTGCCATCAGCATGGCTGGCTGAGTATTCACGGTCAGGTTCAACTGCTCGGCAGGCCCGTTTTCGATCAGCAGGGCAAGGTCGTCGCCCAGTGCCTGCTGGGCTTCAAGGGCCATGGAGCTGTACAGGGTCGCTGTATTGGGGTTGCCTTTGAAACCATTCAGCATGCCCACAGCCTGGGAACCCTGCCCTGGAAACAGAAAGGCGATTTTTTTGGTCATTTTCGAGGAATTAGTCTATTTTTTGATTTGCGCTATTTTACATGCGAACCAGCACGCTGCCCCAGGTAAAACCGCCCCCGACACCCTGCAACAGCACGTTATCGCCTTTTTTGATCCTTTTTCGTTCCACCGCATGGTTCAAAGCCAGTGGAACAGAGGCCGCCGAAGTGTTGCCATGCATGCCGACAGTGATGATGATGCGGTCTTCCGGCAATTTCAGTTTTTTGGCTACGGAATGCAAGATTCTCACGTTGGCCTGATGCGGCACCAGGTAATCCAGGTCTTCCACATTGAAGTCGAGATTTTCAAACAACTCCAGCGCACTGTTACCCAGTACGGAAACCGCCTGGCGGAAAACTGCCTGGCCATCCATACGCAAGAATGGGTCACCCACGATTTTTCCACCTTCCAATCGTCCAGTGGTATTCAGGATATTGCCCAGCCTTCCGTCTGAATGGAGCCTGCAGCCCAGTATGCCCGGTGTGTCACTGGCCTGAAGTAGTACAGCACCGGCGCCATCGCCAAAAAGCACACAGGTGGTGCGGTCATTCCAATCCATCAGTCGGCTGAATACTTCAGAGCCGATCACCAGCGCATTGTTTACCTGGCCAGAACGGATCATGGAATCTGCAACTGTCAGCGCATAAACAAAGCCACTGCACACCGCCTGGATGTCAAAAGCCATGGCATTGCCCGCGCCAATTTCTGCCTGGACTGAACAGGCAGTGGACGGAAAAACCTGGTCTGGAGTGGAAGTGGCAAGAATGATGAGGTCCACCTGCGAAGCGGGCAGGCCAGCCGCATTCAAGGCTTGAAGGGCTGCCTTGCTCGCCAGCTGGCAGTTGGTTTCATCCGGATCACAAATATATCTTTGCTGGATACCTGTGCGGGTTTCTATCCATTCAGCACTGGTTTCCACGCCTCTTTCGGC
>DASUDJ010000254.1:0-6213 GCA_036275635.1 Limnobacter sp.
TCGGCCCGAATTGAAGCGGCCCTTCTTCGGGATGCCAGCCAGATGTTGGGTGGTGACCTGGTGATTGAATCCAAGCGCAACATCGACCAGGTGCCCTGGTTACCAGTACTGGCCAAGCCGGATTACAGCAGTCTGAAACAGGCGGGGAGTGTTTCTTTTCCCAGTGTGGTGCCCTCCGAACGGGTTGACTTGCTGGTGTCGATGAAAGTTGTGAATGACACCTACCCATTGCGCGGCCAACTCACGGTTCGCGACAGGCAGGGCCGTGAAAACAAGGTTTCAGGTGGACCAAGACCCGGCGAAGTGTGGGTGGACCAGGGTGTGCTGGGCTCCCTGGATATTGAACTGGGTGATGAAATCCAGGTTGGCGAGATACGACGGCCAGTGACCGCCATCATTCTCGTGGAGCCCGATCGCGGCGGCGGCTTTGTGAATTTCGCACCCAGGGTAATGATGAACACAGCCGACCTGGCTGAATCGAAACTGCTGGGCCTCGGCTCCAGAGCCACCTGGCGTGTCTACATCACCGGGCCACAGAACCTGGTGCAGCAACTGCAGTCTGAACTGCAGCCGCAACTGTCGCCTGTAGAGGAAATCGAAACCCTTGAGAATGGCAGGCCAGAGGTCAACGGCACCCTGGAACGGGCCAATGATTTCCTGGCCATGGCAGCCCTGATTGGTACATTGGTTGCCTGCGTAGGCATTGCCCTGGTGGCCCACCTGTTTGCAAAGGAACAAAGCCGCGAACTGGCGGTGCTGAAAAGCCTGGGATATACGCCCAGCCAGTTGCTGAAGACCTGGTTGCTGGGCATGGCTTTGCTGTCGCTCCTTGCGGGCGTGCTGGGTGTCGCCCTTGGCTGGCTTGCGCACTGGGGCCTGCTGGCCCTGTTGGCAGAATTGGTGGGTGTCGATCTTCCCCTTGCCGGCTTGCATTTCCTGCCCATGGGCTTGCTGCTCTCCGCCCTGCTGTTGCTGGGTTTTGCGGCAGTACCAGCCTGGTATGCCCTGCGTGCACCTGCGGTGGCAGTGATTCGGCAACAGCCCTTGAAAAGCAGCAGGGGGCAATTGCTGTGGGCTGTGCTGATGGGGGTCGTCACCGCCCTGGGCGTGTGCCTGCTGATTGTGAAGAACACGGTGTTGGCCCTGCTGTTGTTTGCCGGTTTTGCAGGCACCTCACTGCTGTTTGGCCTGCTGTTCTGGGGTCTGCTGAAGTTGCTGGCTGTTCCGGGCAAGGCAAGGCGCAGTGCCACTCCAAAAGTTGCAGTGTTTCAGAGCATGTCCAGGCGTGCCGCCACCCTGGTACTGCAAGGTGTAAGCCTGTCGCTGGGACTGGCTTCATTGCTGATGCTGGCTGTTGTGCAGGGCGACCTGATCGATCGCTGGCAGGAAGCCGTACCGGACAATGCACCCAACCGTTTCATATTCAATATTCAGCCAGACCAGGTACAGGGCATACAAAACAGGCTTGAGACGGCCAGTGAAAGTCCGGTCAGGTTGTACCCGATGGTGCGGGGGCGCCTCAGTGGCATCAATAACAATCCCATCACTGCTGAAACCTTCGCGGATGAGCGCGCCCGCAACACGGTGGAAAGGGAATTGAACCTCAGTTTCACCGACCAATTGCCAGTGCACAACACACTGGCTGCCGGAAACTGGTTTACCGATACATCGGTGAAATCGGAAGTTTCAGTGGAGGAGGGCGTGGCCAAGCGCCTGGGAATTCGCATTGGTGACCTACTCACCTTTGATATTGCCGGCACACCACTGACCGCCGAAATCACCAGCCTGCGCTCCCTGCGCTGGGATTCCATGGAAGTGAATTTTTTCATGATCTTCCCGACTGAAGTGCTGTCCACCTTTCCGCAGACCTGGATTACTTCCGTTAAATTGCAGGAAGAAAAAGCCATTCCGGTTTCTCGACAACTTGTTCGGGAGTATCCCAACCTGACTGTGCTGGACACTGAACTGGTCATCAACCAGGTGCGGAAAATCCTGGGCCAGGTGGGGCAGGCTGTTCAATTTGTTTTCCTGTTCACAGTTGCAGCGGGCGGACTGGTCGTGGTGGCCTGCGTAATGACCGGTGCCAGAGCCCGAACCCGTGAAGCTGCCATTTATCGGGCCATGGGTGCATCGACGGCGCAGTTGCAGAGGGCAGCCTGGCTGGAGTTGTCAATACTGGGAGCCCTTGCTGGCCTGGTGGCCGCAATCGCAGCCCAGGGCTTGGGATGGGGCGTTGCGAGGTTTGTATTCGAGTTCGAGTATTTTCTGTCACCCCTTCATCTTCTGGCTGGCGTGCTGGCGGGCGTTGCCGTGTCGGTCCTGTTTGGTGCATGGTCTGTAAACAGGGTATGCCGTGCGCCGGTGATGCAAACATTGCGACAGGCAGACAGTTGAAAGCAGGACTTGATAACCATCGGATTCGCAGCGGTTCGTGCCTTGAAAGCGCCAACAGTTACAATGGCAATAACTCTACTCCCATACTTGTTCGCAGCAGGCTTGCCCACGCATGAGCACACATGATTCATCCACGAAGGACGCAGACACACAGCCGCGGCCGCCGATTGTTTATTTTGGCAACACGCCCGAGGCGCAGCAAATTGGCGTGCGAAGGCTGGTTGACCTGTTTTATGATGAAATGGACCAGAACCCCGACTTTCGACGAATCAGGAACCTGCATCCCGGGCAACTTGATCACTCGAGGGAAAAGTTTTACCTGTTCCTTTCTGGCTGGCTGGGCGGTCCTGACCTGTATTCACCCCAGTTCGGTCACCCACGCCTGAGAATGCGCCACATGCCATTCCCGATTTCCAGCGAAGACCGTGACCAGTGGTTGTTGTGCATGGTCAATGCGCTGCGAAAACTGGAACTGCCAGAAAAGGTGATTGAAGGCCTGATGTTGTCCTTTTTCCGCACAGCCGACTGGATGCGCAATCAACCGGATCCTGAGGGAAGCGCAAAAGCCCTGCAAAACATTTCAATCAAGGGGCAATGAGTGGAGTTTGCAATCTCGGGTGCAAGCCTCGGCATCCTGCTGTCTGTATTCGGGCTGTTCATGCTGCTGGTCTTGGCCAGCCTGTGGAAATTGGGAAAGGGCAATGGCGTTGGCGGCTCGCTCCAGGCCAGTCTTTTTGAACAACAGGTGCTTGCCCAGTTGGTTCAATTGTCGGAAGCCCAGGCCCAGCAGCGTTTCATGGCTGAAGAGCTTGGAAGGCAAATACGCCTGCTGAACCAGGACATGGAAAGCCGACAGGCAGGGCAATCCAGTCAGATTCAACAGATGGTTGCTCAGGCCCGCACTGAAAGCCAGCAGGCCGCCCACAGTCTGCAACAGGTGATCGTGAGCCAGTTCACGCAGGGTAGCCAGGTTCAGTCAGACAAGCTGAACCAGTTCGCAGACAGCCTTCACCGCACCAATGTGCTGATCCAGGACCAGTTGACCCAGATTCGTGCCGCAGTTGAGCAGAAGCTGAAGGACATCCAGGAGGACAATGCCGGCAAACTGGAACTGATGCGCAAAACCGTGGATGAAAAACTGCATGCCACGCTAGAAAGCCGCTTGGGTGAATCCTTCAAGCAGGTCAGTGAACGGCTTGAACAGGTGCACAAAGGCCTTGGTGAAATGCAGAACCTGGCCACTGGCGTGGGCGACCTGAAACGAGTGCTCACCAATGTGAAAACACGCGGCACTTGGGGCGAGGTGCAGTTGCTGGCCCTTCTGGAGCAAATGCTGACCCCCTCGCAATTTGGCCGTAACATCAAGCCGGTGCCCGGCAGTGGCAACATCGTGGAATTCGCGGTTCGCCTGCCGGGTCAGGAAGAGGATAGGCCGGTCTGGTTGCCGATTGATGCAAAGTTTCCCAAAGAGCAATATGAGCGCCTGCTGGAGTGTTTTGACCGGGCAGATGCTGAAGGAGTGTCAGTGGCCTCGAAAGCCCTGGAAATCGCCATTCGCACCGAGGCAAAATCCATTGCCGAAAAATACCTGGCGCCGCCGCACACCACGGATTTCGCAATCCTTTTCCTGCCCACCGAGGGCCTATATGCAGAGGTGGTGAAACGCCCCGGCCTGGTGGATGATCTTCAGCGATTGCATCGGGTGACTGTGGCTGGTCCAATCACACTGGCCACCTTGCTGAATGCCCTTCAACTTGGGTTCAAGACCTTGGCCATGGAAAAGCGCTCAAGTGAAGTGTGGACCGTGCTGAGTGCGGTGAAAACTGAATTCGGAAAGTTCGGCGACATACTTGCGAAAACCCGCGACACACTTGAAAAGGCCGCCAAGAACATTGAAGGCGCAGAAACCCGCTCTCGAGTCATGCAGCGCAAGTTGAAAGGTGTTGATGAACTACCGGAGAATGCGGCCTTGGCTCTGCTTGGCCTGACCGACCCAACCGCCAGCCTGATGGATGATGATGAATCGCCCGCAAACTCATGAGCCACTTCCTCGCGTCGCCTTTGTGGCAACCGGCGGGACGATTGCCGGGAAGCTGCTTGAAAGTGAAACGCCTTCCGGGCGCTACCAGTCCGCCCAGGAGACTGGCGAAAACCTGGTACTGGGTATACCGGGTTTGCTCCATCGGGCAAAATGGCAGTTTGAGCAGCCGTACAGCATAGGCAGCCAGGACCTGCAACTGCACCACATGCTGCACTTGCGGGCAGTGCTGGTGCGCCTGCTGCAGTCGTCCGATGTGGATGGAATCCTGGTGACCCATGGAACAGACACGATGGAGGACATGCTGTATTTCCTCTACCTCACGTTGCCGTCGGATATCCTTGTGAAGCCACTGCTGTTCACCGGTGCAATGTTGCCTTCCGACCATGCGGAGGCAGATGGGCCAGGCAACATCAGTGCCTCGCTGGACTTCCTGTTGCAGTCGCTTCAGGCGTCGCATGTTCAAATGCCATTCGGCCTCGTGATGCAAGGGCTTTTCACACCAGCCCAGTGCGTGGAAAAGCAAAGCACTGCGGGCCTTGATGCATTTGACGGGCCCAGTTCAGTCACGGCCGATTCGACCTGGCGGCAGGGGTTTGATGCGCTGGACCTGCCCTCGGGTTCGGCAATGCAAGGTGAGTTTGCAGGACTCTTTGAAGAAAATCCTGTTCGGCACCCTTTGTTTGAGGCCATGGAGGTGCCAGTCGTGTATTGCGCACCGGGCAATGCGCCAGTTCACCAACTGAACGACTTGCTGAACCGAAAGCCGGCATCCGTGGTGGTGGCTGCGCCAGGTCACGGGAACATTCCTGAAGCCTGTGTGCCTGCGCTTCGCCGATTGCTGGTGGGTGGGGTGAGCGTTGTGCGGGCCAGCAAGGTGCCCACAGGTGGAGTTGTTCAGGGCGGCGAGTTTGATGCGTTGGATGACTTCAGAGAGCCTGTTGATGGCTCCCATGCTGGCTTGTTTACCGAAGCCGGCGACTTGAGCCTGGGCAAATGCGTGATGTTGGAAAGGCTGCGTGTTTTGGCACGCAGCCTGTCGATCTGATTCTGGGTTGTTGACCTGCCTGTCGGCTGGCTTATCGACTGGCTATTTTTTCCAGTGTTGGCTGGTTATGTTCAACAGGTTTCAAAGCCGTATTCACTGGCAGATTCTGTTCCCGAATGATCAGCCACTCGCCTTTCACTGATTTCCAGGTCAGAATTTTCCTTGAACGCTCCTGGTAGCTGGCTGCTCGATAATCCTGGATGAAGCTCAGGTCATATTCATCCGGTTTGTCGAAGCCGGGTATGACCTGGATGTCCGAGATGCTGATCCTGAGTTCCTGGGCTTTCGAAATCCGGTCGCGCCGAGAGGCCACCCAGTCTGAATGGCTCCCTTCCTCCGGCTTGAAATGACTGGCATAAAAGGAAAGGTAAGCATTCACATCCTTGCTTTGCCATGCAGCAAGCCATGCCCGTGTTTTCTGTATCAGGTTTTTTGAAACCTCGGCTGGGTCAATCAGCGCAGCAGATTCAGTAGGAAGTTGAGGTTTACCCAACTGGGCCAGTTCGATCGGCGCAAGTTTCGGCTCTGCATCAACCGACTTCAATGTTTCATCATAGCCAAGTGACGGCAATTCGAAATCCTCAAGATTGATAAGGCTGGCGGGACATCCTTCCGATTCCGCGCCTGTTGATGATTGCTCCCTGTAAAAAAGCACCTCCCGGCGGGTGGGTTCATCCGCGTTTACCAGTTCCTCTACACCGAAAAGACCTGTCAGTTGCCCGGTTGCAGCAAG
>DASUDJ010000255.1:0-7487 GCA_036275635.1 Limnobacter sp.
TTGCCGCTTTCCAGTTCCCGCGCACCGTCTGCAATCCGACGCAGGGGTTTGCTCAGGGCCTTGGAGAAATAGATGGCCAGCAACACGGCAAGCAGGGAAAGTGTGAGGGTTGCAGTAATCGCGAATGCATTCAGCAGTTCAAGGGATGCATTCGCAGCAGCGCGGTCGCGTGCTGTGGCCAGTCGCTCGCGGGAAATGCTCTCAGCCAGCAGCGTCCTAAGGTCAAGGCCATCTGCCATGTCGAAAGTCCGGTTGATGTCCGTCCAATCAACGTTGTAGGGCATGCCTGATTTCATCAGCAGCATCATGTTTTCATCCAGTGAGCTGAAGGCACCGCGCAACACATTCAGGGATTTGAACCGGGCCGCATGTTCGGCATCCATTTCCCTGTTGTCCTGGTAAAGCTCAGCTGCCCTTGCTGCAAGCCTGTCCAGTTGGTCCAGTGTGGCAGTCATGTTGTTCTTGGTCTGCTTGATTTCATCTTCATTGATTGGCCGGCCGATCAGCGCTTCGGAGAGAAGGATGCGGAGCCGCTGCTTTTCTGCCGAAAGACTCACAAAACCCACCAACAACTCATTGGCAACCCGGCCCCGCTGGATATTCTGGTCTGCCACATTCAAGGTCGACCAACCCAAAATACCCTGTGTAATCGATGCCAGCGCCAATACACTGAATGCCCAGAAGATTCTTGCCTTGAACATGCTTGCTGCCCTTGTCTGGGCCTGAACCTTGTCAGCCCCACATTAAAAAACACTTCAAACCGGGGTCGCGACAATCGTGCGCTTCCCCTCGCACACCGGGAATGTACCTGTACTGCGGGGATTTTCCCGCTTTTTCATGTTCTGTTCATTTTCCCGGCAAAGACCGTTAATCAAAGTCCCGACTTTGCTGTCAGGCTGCCACCTCACACTGTGTTTCATGCACTGAGCATACAGGTTTCAAACTGCAACTTACCCTAGGAGATTTTCATGAAAAAACTGATCGCCCTCGCACTGGTTCTTGGTTCCGCCAGCACAGCCGCAGTGGCCGGCGTTCCCGGCGGGGAAGGCACCTACCATGTGAACCTGGAAATCAAGTCCACCGCCAGCCGCGCAGATGTACTTGCCAACACAGACAGTGGCAACCTGGCCAACTCGCTGGAGGCGTCGGTGTCTCCCAAGATCGAGCCGAACACCATGCTGTCCCGCTCCGAAGTAATCCGCAAAATGGAAGGCTACAAGTTTGCTGATTTCGGTGACGGTACAAACCTTCAGCCATGGGTCAAAAAGCAGGAGGCTCCACGCTCACTGGCTACTGACCAGGTAGGTAGCCCGGCAGCCAAAACCAACTGATCTGCATTGAAGCGCTTCAACCTCTCCCCATTCGACTGTAAGCGCCAGTCGACTTTCAGGCCCGTTGCTCCGGGCCTTTTTTTCATTCTCGCGAATTAACGCGAAATATCCACCTAATTACCAGACTAAATGATGTTTTCATCATTTATGCTTTCCGGGTCTCCACTTGAATTTTTTCGGGATCCTTATCTTGAAGCCTTCACACCGCCATGTCGCAAAAAGCATAGTGTCATCTCTACTGGGTCTTGCATTGCTGTCTGCCGGGCACGCCATTGCAGATACGCAGGCGAAGCGCACACCTGGAAACAGCGTTGCGGCTCCGCCGAAAGAGCATCCGGTGATGAGCTTTCCCGGAAAGTCAAAAGGGGCCGAGGCACTGAAAAGACTGAAGGCATCGGGTAAGTTGCCTGAATGGGTGCGTTATTACGATCTGACAGAAGCCAGCGCACAGACCATTTTTGAAAAAGACCGCACAGCCCACCTGGATGAAAAAGGACGTTTGCATTATGTTGAGCCAGCCAGTACAGGCGGCGGTAACTTTCCTCCAGCGCAGACCGGCATCCCTGCAGACCAGACCTTTTTCCTGAATTCAAGCCCGAATTCCACGAAAACCATCTACCTGGACTTCAATGGACACACGACCACCGGCACAGCCTGGAATACCAGTTACGGCATTTCCACGATCAACAGTCCTGCATATGACATCGACAATGTGCCCGGCAGTTTCAGTACAACCGAACTGACCAACATCCAGACCATCTGGAAAATGGTTGCAGAGGATTATGCGGGGCTGGATGTGAATGTGACCACCCAGGAGCCGCCTGCCGACCGTCTGACGAGAAGCAGCAGTACCGACAACATATTCGGCATGCGGGTGGTGATCACACGTGACTTCACCACGGGTACTGCAGATCCCTGTGGCTGCGGCGGCTTTGCCTATGTGGGCGTGTTCAACAACACCAGTGAAACCTACAAGCCTGCATTTGTGTTTTTTGACAGGCTGGGCGGCGCCAAGAACATTGCTGAAGCCAGCAGTCATGAAGCAGGCCATACCCTTGGGCTCAGCCATGACGGCACCACAAGCACTGGGTATTACAGCGGTCACGGTACGGGAGAAACCGGCTGGGCACCCATCATGGGCGTTGGCTACAACAAGAACCTGGTGCAGTGGAGCAAGGGCGAGTACGCAAATGCCAACCAGTTTCAGGATGACTACCTGGTGATGCAGGGCAGGGGTGTTCCCTTTGACCTGGATGAACATGGCAATACTGCCGGCTCCGCAACGGTGCTGTCTGGTTCGGTGGTGAATGGTTTGCAGCAATACAGGACAAATGGCATTCTCCAGGGGCCGCTGGATTCGGACCATGTCAGCTTTACCGCCAATTCCGGCTCGGTCAGTATCGATGTGAAGTCGCTGGGCAATACGATCGGCAATGCGGACCTGTTGGTCAGCCTTCTCGACAGCCAGGGTAACGTGATTGCCCAGTCCAACAATCCAGACACGCTGGGAACACTTCTTACGTTCAATCTTCCGGCACAAGGCACCTATGTGCTGAAAGTGGAGGGCACGGGCAAAGGCGACCCATTGGGTACCGGTTACACCAAATATGGAAGCATTGGCTACTGGAGCGCGGTGATCAATGCCCAGTCAACCATCGGTAATTTGCCTCCAGCAGCCCAGATCAGTGCTGACAAGACCAGCGGCACCGCGCCACTGCCCGTGAATTTCAGCGCACGTGGATCTTCCGATCCCGAAGGAACCAGCCTCACGTATGCCTGGGACTTCGGAGATGGCACATCGGCCAGTGGACTTGATGTCGCCAGGACCTTCCAGGCTGCTGGAACTTACACGGTTTCTGTACGTGTGACAGACGCAGGTGGATTGTCCAGTTCTGCCTCATTGAATGTGAATGTGACTGCGCCAGTGGTGCAAACTGCCATGTACGTGGCCAGCATACAGGTGACGGGTGTAACCCAGAAAACCCAGCGTTATGCAAATGCCACTGTCACCATCCGTGACGACAAGGGCAACCTGGTACCTGGTGTCAACCTGAGCGGCAGCTGGTCGGGCGTGGTATCTGGCAGTTTCACTGGCACAACCGGCACCAACGGTCAGTTCACTTTCAAGTCACCGACCAGCAAGAATCGTGGCACATTCACATTCACTGTAAACTCTGCATCCAAATCCGGCTTTGTTTACAATCCGAACCTGAATGTGATGACGTCGAATTCGGTGACTTTCTGAAGCTGATTCCATTTCGCGGGCACTGGTTCATAAGCCAGTGCCTGCGTCATGACCTCCGTCAGAACACCAGTTGAAGCCTGCCCATCGCCACCTGTTCCTCCTCCCGGTCCTGTCCGTTTCTTGCTCCGCCCGTGAACCGGGTGGAATTGAAATCCAGTGACCATTTCATGTTCCTGTTGATGTGCCAGTTCGCGCCGATTCCATAGTTGTCCGCCCTGCTGGCCGAGGCATCTGGATCGGCGAAGCGGTTTGCCGCATTTCCTGCAAATGCGAGTGGGTCAATTTTCAGGCCTGAAACACGGAAAGCAAGTTCCAATGCACCGCCGCCAGGGTATTTGCCCAATTGAACGCCACGGAAGTTGATGGATTGCCCGGTTGGAACCCAGGAGAAGGTAAGGTCATATCCCGTGTTTCTTAGGGATTGCACAATCCCGTTGCGCGTCAGTTCCTGCTCGGACAGACCATATTCACCCACCACGCCAAGGTTCTGGTAATACCAGGCCAGCTGTGGGAACAAGCGGGCGTGGGTGCCACTGGGTGCAACACCATTCACATAGGAAAAGAACTCCTCCTGCGCTGCTGTCCTGTAGCGCGGTAGCGTGTTTGCAACATTGGTTGAATTTCCCTGCGAATTTTTCTTGCTGCCATAGGTGGCGGAAATGCCAAAGCCCAGGCCCTTGAAGATTGAATCGTCCTCCTTGAATGGCTCAGCAAATATTCTTCCCTGGATTTCCTTGCCTGCATCATCCCTTGCCGACACATCCCGTCCGTCCGCGGCTCCGTTGAAAAGGCCGGCTACCAGGCTGACCTTTCCGTCAGCATGGCTGGAGTTCCAGGACAGGCCAAGGTCCCGGTTGGGAGCAAGCTCGTTGGCAAGGCCCCGTTCAATCAGCGGCAGGGCTGTTGCCACGCGAATGCGGTCGATGCTGACAGCAGTTTTCTGCTTGCCGATCCTTAGAAAGCCACTGTCGCCCACCGGCACATCCGCAAAGGCATCCAGCAGGGAAATGTTCGCGCCGGTGCCATTTCCACTCAGTTCCGGAACAATCCGGAAACCGATGCCTGCAAACTTCCCCGACCAGGTGGGGCGTATCCTGCGAAGCAGGAATCCATCATCCAGGGCTGCGCCTGTTGCTGTTGCACCCGACACAAAAAAACGGCTGTCCAGTTGCACCATTGCACTGAAGCGCAGTTCGTTGCCGTTTTCACTGTTGATGATTGAATAGCCGCCGTCCTCGCCCGATTTCAATTCTGGCCTGGGCTTAGCGGTGGGCGCCGCAGCCACCACCGGATCCTGCTGTTGTACTGCTTTTCCTGTTGGCTCGGCTGCCGCGCCTGCTGTTGCCTGGCTGAGGGCCTGGCCTTGTTCGCTGGCTTTTGATGCAGCCTGCAGTTGTGCTGCCAGCCTGCCTTCCAGTTCCTGGATGCGGCGTTCCAGTTCCTGGAGCCTTTGCTCATCCGCGAGGGCGGGTGGAATTGCAGCCAGCAGGAGTGTCGCCAGCACGGCGGGTTTTGGTTTGACAGGAAGGGCTTTCAGAAAAGAGGGTGTGTTCATCTTTTTTATAATGCAAAGTCAATCGAAGCGACAGGATCGCTTCGAGCGAAAGAAAAATGAACGAACTTAAAAGCATTTACAAATCAGGAATCTGAGTTAATCAACTCTCAATCTTCTGTTCATTTTTTGTTCATCTTTTCTGAGCTGATTCCGGGAATTTTTTTAGCGCGAGGCCTTTCCCGTTCACCCAATATTCATTTTCCGATTGCTGACTGTTCATCTGCCAGCCCACTTGAAGTTCAGGGCCGCACCCCACACTGTGTTCATGCAGACAAGTTGCTGCAGATCAATCAAAGCCCTTTAAGGAAATACATCATGAAAAAAGTTCTCGCATTCACTCTGGCACTGGGTTTGAGCAGCACCGCCTTTGCAACTGATTTGTCCGGCGACGGAACCTCCCATGTGCGCCTGGAAGGCAAAAGCTCCAGCATGACCCGCTCAGCAGTCGTTTCAAAAGTGCAGAGCGCAAATGTGGCCAACTCAATGGACAGCACAGTGGCACCCGACATGGGCCCGGCCTCCAAGGCGAGCCGCAGTGAAGTGGTAAAGAAAATGGAAGGTTACAAGTTTGCTGATTTTGGCGATGGCACCAATCCGACTCCCTGGGAAAAGACCAAGAGCGACAATCGTAACCTCGCCCTTGATGGCAACACCAAGAAAGGTGCCAGCACCAACTGAAACACGCCGATTTGCGCCACCATCTGCATTCTTCACCCCCAAGGGACCCTGGCGCGGTCCATTTGACGGCCTGAGCAATCGGGCCGTTTTTTTATTGACTGCAAAATGCATTGTTCCGTCATGTTCACGGAGCGCTTTGTCGACAGGATGGGAAGTGTGGAAGTTTGAAATGAAACCTTGAAAAGAAAAAGCCCGATTATTCAGATCGGGCTTTTTGTATTTGGTTGCGGGGGCAGGATTTGAACCTACGACCTTCGGGTTATGAGCCCGACGAGCTGCCAGACTGCTCCACCCCGCGTCTGTTGAGAACGAAACTATAGCGTCTTTCGCAAAGGTGTGCAAGTGCACAAATCCGTTCTGTCTAACAATTGCGGAGCCGAAAACCTTTATCCTTCTGAATCCACAAGAAAAATACGCGGCAAAAATGTTCAGAAAATTTTTGAGAAACTTGGCTGACAGGCCTGAATTCATGCGCAGGGCCATGAATTTTTATGCACCACTGCGCGGTGCTGGCATCCATGTTCACAGCATCAGCAGTGACTTCAGTGAAATTGAAGTCCGCATGCCACTGACGCGGCGCAACAGCAACATCATGGGCACCCAGTTTGGCGGATCCCTCTATGCCATGGCAGATCCCTTTTTCATGCTGATGCTGATGAAACGTCTTGGGCCTCGCTATCATGTGTGGGACCAGGAGGCGAACATCCGCTTTGTCTCGCCAGGCAAAGGTCCGGTGAAAGGAATTTTCCAGGTGGCCGATCCGGCACTGGAGGAGATCAAGGCACTGGCTGCCGGTGGGGAAAAGGTGCTCCACACCTTCCGGGCCAACATTGTTCATCATGACGGCTCGGTGGTTGCCGAGGTCAGTAAAGTGCTCTACATTCGCCTCAAGCGAGAATACCGTCCCAAATTTACCGAATCCATTTGAAGCAACAACATGTCCAAGCCTGAATACCAGAATCTGCCTGAATGGCCCGAAGCGGATACCCCCTGTGTAGGCTTCTGTTCCACCAATCTCGGAGACGAGGTTTGCATGGGTTGTGGCCGCACGCTTGATGAAGTGGACGGTTGGCTGTTCAAATCCGACGAGGAAAAGGAGGCGGTCTGGAATCGCATCCGCAAGGCGGGGGTCGGGTACCGGTGGCAAAGCTGAGCACGTCGTTTATCGACTAACTGAAGTCATGCTCAGTTTTTAATCAACCAACCAAAAATTGCACAAAATCAACAAGCTGAAAATTTTATCCACAGTGATTGGGAAAGGTTTTCCCCGCCGGTTGTGGATAAGTTCCACAAGTCTTGGGTTAGACCTGAATGGGGATGTGAAGTCGGTAAATTCTCGGCAAGATGTTCCTGTCTCCAACCCGATCCGGGTTATTTCCAGATACGGCCTGCTTCCTGCAGGCCGTTTTTTTTGAAATCATTCTGAAGGGCACTTGTTGCTGTGCCCTGCCTATCATGGTTACAATGCGCAATCGGTTTTTTTTAAATGCCTGAGCGCAGTCCTTTTCGTGATGCGCACCCGTGCCCCGCTGGCACCTACTGCCCCGGCGTACAGGAACGCACTGGCATCCATTCCCCATCAACACCTGGTTTCTTAAAGTGAGTCCGCCTGGATGGATCCCCAGCGCGCAAAAAACATATTGGAAGCGGCCCTGCTGTGTTCACCAGAGCCAGTTGC
>DASUDJ010000256.1:0-6584 GCA_036275635.1 Limnobacter sp.
GGGAACCTTCTACCAGTCCAATGCAGCATCCGCGGATGTCAGCCGCAGCAAGTTCCAGACAGCCAGCGTGATGCAGGAAGTGGAGCGTGATGTGCGCTTCTATCACAGCGAAGTGGAGGTGGGCCTGAAGGAGTCGGTGTCACGCCTGCAGGCAATTGAGGCTGCTGAATTGAGCCGCACGGCAAATGAACGCAGTTTCAAGGGCGGGGTACGCACGCGGATTGACGTGTTGAACAGTGTGCAGGTGTTGTTCAGCACCCGCGAGGAATACCTGAACACGGTGGTGCGCCTGACACGCAATCACTTCGAGTTGAGCCGCAACAGCGCAACGCCTGTTACCCAGACCATTTCCGAACTGCAGCAGCTGTTGTTCTAAGCCGACTTGGCGTAAAGGTCGAATGAAAGGCTGAGGGTTTCCTGCAGGCTTCGGTCTGTACCCTCGGCATTCAGCAGTTGCTCATACACCTTGCGGATTGCGCCGGCAGTTGCATGGCTCGAGAAGAAGAAGCTGCTGAAGCCTTCACGAATGCTGATCACCGAATCAAGAATGCGCTTCATGTCTTCAGGGCTTTTTTCCTGGGCCAGGTGGGCCAGGGCAAACAGGTCTGCATAGGTTTCGCTTTGGCGACCTGCGCTCAGTGTCTGCATGGGTGCGTTTTCAGGCAGAAGCTTGTTCACGCAATGGGCAATTTCATGGGCAGCCGCAAATTCAAACACTTCCTGCGCGGTCAGCTTGCCGCGGGTGTAGAACATTGCCCAGTTTTGCCAGGCTGATTCAGTCTTGTTCACGATGACTACACAGGTGCCAGACCTGCTGATGGTGGAAGCCATGGGTGTGGGCTCGCTGCGCTCAACAACTGCCACGCGGATTGGCTGCGCCAGCAGGGGCGACAGTTCGCGGGCCATGCGGCGGGCGGTCTGTTCAACCTGCCTCACGCTTGTGTCTGTCAACTGGAATTCCTGGGGAGGTGCGGCGGATGCTGCTGCGGAAAACAGGCCCAGCAGCAAGCCTGCTGTGGCCATGTAGATGAAGAATGTCAGTGACCGCCACTCGAACATGATGCTCTCCCGTTGAGAGAGCATCGATTGACACTGCCGTGGTTTTTACCCCCACTCTGGCGGCTCCCTCACGGAAATGATCCCGTTTCGGGTGAAAAGCCGGCATCAGCGGGTCAGCACACTTTTTGTAGGAAAAAGTTAGCTGTTCATGTAGGTTTCAATCAGACCACCAGGTATCCTCCGTCCACATTGATGCAGGCGCCGGTGGTGTAGCTGGAGGCATCCGAAGCCAGGTACAGCACCGTGCCTGCCATTTCTGTGGGCTGGGCAACCCGGTTCATGGGCACATGCTGAAGCAGGGCACTGCGTATTGCATCATTGTGAACAAGGGCTGCAGCAAACTTGGTGTCCGTGGCGCCGGGAAGCAGGGCATTCACCCTCACTTTCATGGGCGCGCATTCTTTTGCAAATGCCTTGGTCATGGAAATGACTGCCGCCTTGGTGATTGAGTAAATGCCCTGGTAAACACCGGGAATGACGCCATTCACCGAGGCCACGTTGATGATGGTGCCACCCCCGTTTTTCGCCATCAGCTTGCAGCCATGGCTGCTCATGTAAAAGTAGCCGCGGATGTTCACATCACAGGTTTTCTGGAAGGCGGAAAGGTCAGTGTCGTAGATGGGGCCGAAGTGCGGATTGGTGGCGCCGTTGTTCACGAGAATGTCCAGCCTGCCAAACTTCTCTTCAACCTGCCTGTACAGGTTTTCTATCTGTTCGATTTCTCCCAGGTGGCAGGCCATGGGCACTGCATTCAATCCCTCTGCCTTCAACTGTGCAGCCACTTCTTCACAGGCCTGTTGTTTTCTGCTTGAAATAATCACGGTGGCACCATGCTGGGCCAGTAATTGTGCGCAGGCCAGGCCGATACCGCGGGTGGCACCCGTGACCAGTGCAACCTTATCTTGTAAATTAAACAGGTCGGATGTTGTTTTCATGTTGTCTCCTTGCAGGCATTTTCTAATAGTTTTTTCCTCGAAAAGGTAACATCGCATGAGCTTTGTTTTTGGGCAAGAAAGCAGGAATGTTTTTGTTTACGGTTCACTGATGTACCTGCCCGTGTGGCTGAAAGTGGTGAAGGGAATTTATCGCTGCGAGAATGCAGTGGCCACCGGTTTTCAGAGGCATGCAGTGCCCGGTGAAGCCTACCCGGCCATGGTTCGCTTTGAGGGAGCCTATGTGCAGGGCATGGTGTGGTTTGATGTGCTGCCGGAAGACCTTGAACGGCTTGATGCCTTTGAAGGTGATGAATATGAACGCAGTGAAATCGATGTGCTGCTGAGCAGCAATGGCACGCAGATGAAAGCCGACACCTACATGTGGCTGAACCCCAGCGTGCTGAATGAGGAATTGTGGAGTGTGACCCACTTTGAAACCGAGGGAATACTGTCTTTCCTCGACAGGCATGTAGAAAACTGGAATGCCACCGGCCACAGAAAATAATAAGACAAGAGGAACAGCAAGATGGGTTTTATTCTGGCGTTAGACCAGGGCACCACCAGTTCGCGCGCAATTGTTTTCAATTCAGATGCGAAAGTGGTGGCCAGCAGCCAGCAGGAGTTTCAGCAGATTTTTCCGAAAGCGGGCTGGGTTGAACACAGGCCGATGGACATCTGGAACACGCAGCTGGCTTGTGCACGTGAAGCAATTTCAAGAGCAGGTATAAAGCCAGGAGACATTGCCGCAATTGGCATTACCAACCAGCGCGAAACCACCGTGGTGTGGAACCGCAAAACAGGTGAGCCGATCTACAACGCGATTGTTTGGCAGGACAGGCGCACCGCTGGCTTTTGTGACAGGTTGCGGGAGCAGGGCAAGGCTGCGGCAATTCGCAGGGCCACTGGGCTTGAACTGGATTCCTATTTCTCGGCCACAAAAATCCACTGGATTCTGAAAAATGTGGAAGGCGCACAGGCGCTGGCTGAAGCTGGGGAACTGGCTTTCGGTACAGTGGACAGCTGGCTGATCTGGAACCTGACTGGTGGCAGGACGCATGTGACTGATGCCAGCAATGCCTCCCGCAGCATGTTGCTGAATATTGAAACCCTGAAATGGGATTCCGACCTGCTGCAGCTGTTTGGCATACCTGACAGCATGCTGCCAACCGTGTGCAGTTCAAGCGGCGTAATCGCCAACAGTGAGGCCAGCCTGCTGGGTGCGGAAATTCCGATTGCGGGTGTGGCTGGCGACCAGCAGGCGGCCACTTTCGGCCAGACTGCATTCAAGCCGGGCGAGGCCAAGAATACCTATGGCACTGTCTGCTTAATGCTGATGAACACCGGCGCTGAAGTGGTTGAAAGCCACAATCGCTTGTTGACCACGGTGGGTTGGCGCGTAAACGGGCAGACCAGTTACATGCTGGAAGGTAGCGTGTTCATGGGCGGTGCAGTGGTGCAATGGCTGCGCGATGGCCTGGGAATCATCCAGAAATCTTCAGATGTGCAGGCGCTTGCCGCAAGTGTTCCCAATACTGACGGCGTGTGCCTGGTGCCTGCATTTGCAGGACTGGGCGCACCTCACTGGGACCCTTATGCACGCGGCACGCTGGTGGGCATGACACGTGGCACAACCAAGGCGCATATCGCAAGGGCTGCACTGGAAAGCATCGCCTTGCAGACCGTGGACCTTGTGCAGGCCATGCAGCGGGACGGCGCAAAGCCCTTGACCGAACTGCGAGTGGATGGCGGTGCATCCAATGACAACCTGCTGATGCAGATCCAGGCTGACCTGTTGGGAGTACCGGTGGTGCGGCCCACGGTGACAGAGACCACTGCCTTGGGCGCAGCCTACCTGGCTGGCCTGGCGGTGGGTGTTTTTGACAGTGAAGAAAGCCTGCTGGCCAACTGGCAGGTGGATGCCCGGTTTGAACCAGCCATGAGTATTGATGAACGCGGTGCCCTGCTTGACCGTTGGCACCGTGCAGTAGAACGTTCCAGAGGATGGGCAGATGCTTAGTCGTAAAAAGCACCTTGAAGTTTTGAAAGCAAGGGCAGCAGAACAGTTTGAATGGGACGTGATTGTAATTGGTGGTGGCGCAACAGGCCTGGGCAGTGCAGTGGACGCAGCCAGCCGTGGTTTGAAAGTGCTTCTGCTGGAAGGGCATGACTTTGCAAAGGGCACCAGTTCACGCGCTACCAAGCTGGCGCATGGCGGTGTACGTTACCTGGCGCAGGGCAATTTCAGCCTGGTGCGTGAGGCGCTGGAAGAACGTGGCCGCATGCTGGTGAATGCGCCCAACCTGGTGAAGCCCTTGGCGTTTGTCATTCCGGTGCAGAATATTTTTCAGAAACTGTTTTACTGGTTCGGCCTGAAAATGTACGACATGCTGGCTGGCAAGCTGGGGGTAGGGCCCACCACCATGATGAACAGGAATGAAGTGCTGCGCACCCTTCCCACCATTTCGCAGCAGAAACTGCACGGCGGTGTAAGGTATTTTGATGCGCAGTTTGATGATGCCCGCCTGGCCATCGCCTTGATGAAAACACTGCACAAGCTGGGTGGCATGGCCGTCAACTACATGCCTGTGACCGGCTTCGAAAAAGCAGCTGAAAAAATTGCCGGCGTGATTGCGAAGGACAGCTTTTCCGGTGAAACGCTTTGCCTCAGGGCCAAGGCCGTGATCAATGCCACCGGTGTGTGGGTGGATGAAATCCGCAAGATGGACTCTGCTGATTCCATCTCGATGCTGGCCCCCAGCCAGGGTGTGCACGTGGTGGTTGATTCCAGTTTTTACCCGGCCACTGAAGCCTTGCTGGTGCCGAAAACCAGCGATGGTCGCGTGCTGTTCGTGGTGCCCTGGATGGGCAAGACCTTGATTGGCACCACCGACACCCCCAGGAAGGATGCGCCTTTCGAGCCGAATGCCTTGCCCGGGGAAATTGACTTCATCCTGGCGACCGCAGGCCAGTACCTGGCGAAGGCACCCACAAGGGAAGATGTTCGCAGCGTATTTGTAGGCTTGCGCCCACTGGTCAGTGCGGGTGGCGAAAAGCAGAACACGAAAAGCATTTCACGTGAGCACACAGTGATTACTGCACCCAGCGGCCTGATCACGATCACCGGCGGCAAGTGGACCACCTACCGCAGCATGGCGGAAGAAGTGATTGACCTTGTTTGTGAACAACAGGGTTGGCAGAACAAGCCTACCCGTACGCGTTATTTGCGGCTTGAGGATGATCTACCCCGGCGCAAACCAGGCTCAGCCCTGCACCCCAACCTTGAACTGAATGCAGCAGAAATTGCGCAGGCTGTGCTGGAGGAAATGGCAGTGACCATCGAGGACGTGCTGGCTCGCAGAAGCAGGGCACTTTTCCTGGACAGCAAGGCTGCGCTGGAATGCATGAATGAAGTGCGCTACGTGCTTCAAAATGAGTTGCGCTACACGGATGAAGAGCTGGACAGGCAGGAAGAGCAGTTCAAAAAGTTGGTCGGGCAATACAGTTGTGCGGTGTAATTGCCAGTCTGGATGTTTTTCTGGTCTTGTATAAGATCGTGAAGTGACTACAAAAGTAGTTGAAATACTGACAGGAAAGATGCGATTTCAGGCTTTTTGCAGGTCAATGTGGTTTTCTGCCGAAAATTATTTTTTAATGAAAAGGCAATTAAAAACAAGACCATAGGCTTTTTTCTTTCGCTGCTTTGTGAATGTGTGTAAATTGTGCGTTTTTTCGTTATTCTAAGTTAACAATTGCAAGTAGCTGATATTAAAAAGAAAAAAATACAAATCTTTGTCTTTTCTTTTCAAAATTTGCTTTTTTGTCAGTAAAAAACGTATTTTTTTACAATATGGATAATTGATTCTAATCATGGCAAGTTATTACCGTTGATTATAGTAATTACGGAATTCGCGAGCCATGAAAAACACAGAACCCGGAAGCTCCCAGGTCGATACAAAAAGCCCTGAAACGGTGCAGGCAGATTCGCAGATTGACAAGTCGAATTTGAGGACAGACAGGACGGCAGAGGCGCTACGCGCTGGCGATGTGGTTGCTGCGAAGCCCATCATTCTTGCACAGGCTGCTGCGGTGAAAACCGTTGACATTGCGCAGGCTCCACAGGCTCAACCCGATGCCGCGCCAACAGAGGTTGCGGCTACCGAGCTGACTGAGGAGGAACAGGCTGCAGCAGAGGAAGGCCAGGTTGAGGGAGTTGTTCCCTTGGGCGGCCTTGGGCTTGTGTTCGGAGGCGGCCTTGGACTTGCGGCGCTTAGCGACGACGGTACAACTGTCGTGAATACAGCAGGGCCTACAGGCCCGATTGATCCCAGCGAGAACGGTCCAACAGGCCCCACTGGTGAGACTGGTCCAACCGGCCCTGGTGGACCGACCGGCCCAGGCGGACCAACCGGTCCCACTGGCCCCACTGGAGAAACCGGACCGACCGGCGGCACCGGTCCAAGTGGCCCCACAGGTGAGACCGGCCCAACAGGCCCCACAGGCGAAACCGGCCCAACAGGTGAAACTGGCCCCACAGGTGAAACTGGCCCCACAGGTGAAACTGGCCCCACAGGTGAAACTGGCCCCACAGGT
>DASUDJ010000257.1:0-3898 GCA_036275635.1 Limnobacter sp.
GCAAACCTGGGCAGCACCTGCGACTTGCCGACTTGCGATTTGGGGGGCAACGTTGCTTTCACTGTGCCTTGGTGGGGACCTTCGCTTTCCAATCCGGTGGTGGTTGAGCCACCGTTCTTTAACGCGCGCGAGTTGCATCTTGCGAAGGGTTGGGGTGCCTGTTCAGGCTGCCGATTTCAGGCAAGGCTTCCCGGATGATTCGCAGCGAGGGGCGCTTGCGCCAGCAAGCGATGCAAAGGCGCTTTAGCGCTTTGCGTGACCCAAGCCAGAATCAGCAATCCGGGAATCAAAGCCTTGCCAAGGCAGGCTGAACGGACAGCCCAACACAACAACAAGATGCCCTACGAAAGCCTTGCCAAGGCGGATCTAAAAAGGCATTCCAACCAAAATAAAGGTGTCCACCAAATCAGATTCATGCCGGAAACTGATGTTCAAATTTGCGCTTTTTTACAATTGAGGCTCTCCAAGCACTGGAGTACAGTGAATATTCTGAAATCCGCCACGCCAACCTCATGTTCAAGTTCAATGTCAGGGCCAGCTTCACCAGCCGCCTGATCCTGGGAAGCCTGTTTGCGCTTTTCCTGCTGTCTGTTCCCGTGGCCCTGACAACCCACTGGATATTGCGCAACCACACCATCAATTCAGCAGGCGCTGCCGCCCTGGCGCAGACGGAACAAATTGCCCAGTCCCTGGACCGGCATTTGAAGGAGCATCTTCGGGACCTTGTTTACACCAGCCGGATTGAAGAGACCCACGGACAGTTTTCCCAGCAGGAACAGACCGAGCTGATGAACATCATGCGGCAACACACCCCCGGCTACCTCTGGATTGGTGTGGCAGCACCGGATGGCACAGTACTGGCAGCGGTGGACAACCTGCTGGTAGGAAAAAGCGTGGCCTCCCGTCCCTGGTTCAAGCAGGGTCTGATCGGCCCGGCCATCATGGATGTGCATGAGGCAGCACTGCTGGCTGCACTGCTGCCCTCCAGGGCAGATGAAAAGTACCAGTTCATTGATTTCACGACGCCGCTTCGCAACAGGCAGGGTGAAATCACCGGCGTGATCGGCATCCACCTGGACTGGAAGTATTTCATTTCGGAAATTGAACGGGATGTGTTCACACCAATCAATCCGTCAGCACCGACCATCATCCTGGCCAGTGACGGCACCCTGCGAATGGGAAACCGACTGGACAAGGCTGATTTTCATGACAGCACCGCCTGGACAGCCATGCCAGGTTTTCAGAAAGCGGTTGCAGGGGAACGCAACTGGTCAATTGAACAGCTGAGTGATGGCAAACAGTACCTGGTGGCCTTTGCACCGAACGCAGTCGATGAAACCAGCAAGCTCGGGTGGATTTCTGCCACTGTTACGCCGCTGGACACCGTGTCCTCGCCGGTGTCCAAGGCATTGGTGGGAGCTATCCTGGCCCTGATCATCGGCACACTGGCCACCTTGCTGCTGGTACTTGCACTGGGGCGCAGCCTGTCCAACCAGGCCCGCACCTACCTGGAACTGGTGCGCAAAAATGAACCGAGGGCGCTCGAACAGGCGATGGAAAGCCTGCCCACGGAACTGCAGCCAATTTCACGGGATATTCTCGAACTGACCCGGGGCCTTTCGGATAAAAGCCAATCGCTGGAGGCTGCGCTGAAATCAGCCAAGGAAAGCTACTGGATTGTTGAAGCCCTGATCGTTCAGGCTCCCATCCCAATTGCCATGTTTGACACCCAGATGAATTACGTGGCGGCCTCCGCCCGCTGGGTGCAGTCTTTTGCGAACTCGAACACCAGCCTCGTGGGCAAAAACCACTACGAAGTATTTCCCGGCATCAGTGAGCGCTGGCAACAGGCGCATCGCGCAGGGCTGGCTGGTGAAAGCATTTCCGCCACATCCGACCACTGGACCACACCTTCAGGCCGCGACATGTGGCTGGACTGGGCGATTGAGCCCTGGCTGAGACCCGATGGCAGGCGCGGTGGCATCATCATCATGTGCAAGGACGTGACTGAAGAACGCCTCATCAGGAACAGCCTGGCCGAAAGCGAGGAACGCTTCAAACTGGCGATGGAAGGTTCCCATGACGGCCTCTGGGACTGGGATGTGATCACCGGGGAAGTCTACCTGTCTCCCAGCTGGAAACGCCTGCTGGGCTATGAGGACCATGAGCTGGAGAATGAACTGCACACCTGGGAACGGCTGACTGCGCCGGAAGACCTGGCCACCGCCAAGAAACGGCTTGAAGATGCCATGGCCGATCCTGAAAGGAAATCCTATGAAGCCGAATTCAGCATGGCCCACAAGAATGGTCACTGGGTGCATATCCTCGCCATGGGGCGGATTGTCAGGGACGAACAGGGCAAGGCGGTGCGGGTTGTGGGCACCCACCTGGACCGCACCGTGCAGCTGGAGCTGGAGAGCAAGCTGAGGGAGGCTGCAATTGCGGCCAAGGCGGAAAAGGAATCCAATGCCGAGAAAAGCCGCTTTCTTGCCACCATCAGTCATGAAATACGCACACCGCTGAATGGAATACTGGGTTTCGCCAAGCTGCTTGAAATGGACCTACCCGATGGCCAGCTAAAAGAGCAGGCCAGTCACCTGGTCCAGTCATCGGAAAGCCTTTCTGCAATCCTGAATGACATTCTTGATTTCTCGAAAATCGAATCCGGCATGTTCCGACTGACCGACTCCCCCTTTTCCCTGGCTGAATTGCTGCGGGGGAGTACGGAATTACCACGATTGACCTGCGAAGCGAAGGGGGTACACTTCGGGCTTCACAATGCCTGGAGTGAACACCGGATTTACCGGGGTGACATGGGGCGGCTTCGGCAGGTGCTACAGAACCTGCTGTCAAATGCCATCAAGTTCACCTCGCAGGGCGAAGTCAGCCTGAATGTAACGGGTGCTTCCCTGGGAAATGACACAGATATCCTGACTTTTGAAATCAGGGACACGGGTTTGGGAATTGCCAAGGAAAAGCAGTCCCAATTATTCAAGCCTTTTTCCCAGCTTCACTCCGACCAGGACAACCGTTTTGGCGGCACAGGTCTGGGATTGTCGATTGTGAAAAGCCTGGTGACCGCCATGGGCGGAGAGATCCAGCTGACCTCGGAGGCTGGCCAGGGTACACAGGTCGTGTTTTCAGTTCAATTGAAGCGCGAACAGCAGTTGAACAGCCAGAATGCTGAACGCATAAAACCCGTTCGGTCACTGCATGTGCTGGTGGCAGATGACACGCCACTGAATATCCGACTGCTGGAGACTTTCCTGAAAAAGGAGGGTCACTCGGTGAGCGTGGCCAAGGATGGAGAAGAGGCGCTGAACAAGGCGCTGAACGAAGAATTTGATTTTATTTTGCTGGACATTGACATGCCAGGGTTGACTGGTTACCAGGTTGCAAGCCGCCTTCGGGCTGAGACAGGCCCCAACCAGGCGTGTGAAATAGCTGCATTGACGGGCTATGCTTTTGAAAGTGACATACAGAAGGCTGAGGAGGCAGGAATCAACTTCCACTTTGCCAAGCCAGTGCAGTTCAGCCTCTTGCTGAACCAGTTGGCAATCAGCAGCCGGAAGATGAAAGGGTAAGCTCACCCCAGCCAAACTGTTGCAAAATGGCGGGTTATTTATTTTGACTGAAATGTGGAGAATTCTATGGAATTACTGATGGATCCTAACGTCTGGATCGCTTTCGCGATCCTGACGGCCCTGGAAATCGTGCTGGGTATTGACAACATCGTGTTCATCACGGTGCTGGTTTCAAAGCTGCCAGCTGACATTCGCGACAGGGTTCGCCAGTTCGGTCTGATGTTCGCCATGGCCACCCGGGTGGGCCTGCTGTTCTCCCTCTCCTGGATCATCGGCCTGACAGAGCCCTTGTTTACCGTGATGGAAAAGGCGGT
>DASUDJ010000258.1:0-4829 GCA_036275635.1 Limnobacter sp.
CTCCATCCATTTCCACGCTGTTGATCAGCGGTGCACCCAAGCTGGCTGCATTCGCCATGATGATGCGCCTCTTGGTTGATGGCCTGTTCGTGATGGCATTTGACTGGCAGAACATGCTGATGGTGCTGGCTGTGGCCTCACTGGCCATTGGCAACCTGACCGCAATCGCGCAGACCAGCCTGAAGCGCATGCTGGCCTATTCAACCATTGCACAGATGGGCTTCATGTTGCTGGGCTTCCTGTCGGGCGTGACTGGCCAAGACACCGGCAATGCAGCACAAGCATATTCATCCGCCATGTTCTACAGCATCACCTATGTGCTGACCACGCTGGGTACATTCGGCGTGATCATGGTGATGTCCTGCAAAGGCTTTGAAGTCGAAAACATCAGCGACCTGAAGGGATTGAACAAGCGCTCTCCTTGGCTGGCCCTGGTGATGTTGCTCCTGATGTTCTCTCTGGCTGGCTTGCCACCCATGGTGGGTTTTGCGGCCAAGCTGGCGGTATTGAAGGCCTTGCTTGCAACCGGCCAGATCTGGCTGGCAGTGTATGCAGTGATGTTCAGCCTGGTGGGCGCCTTCTATTACATCCGTATTGTGAAAACCATGTATTTTGAAGCACCGGCTGATGAATCAGGTGTTGTCATGGCAGGCGATGCCCGGGCAGTGCTTGGCCTGAATGGCTTGGCTGTCATCGTGTTGGGCTTGCTGCCTGCACCATTGATGGCTTATTGCACTGTACTTATTCAGCAAATGCTGGCTGCCTGATCAGGGCTGAACACCAGCGAACACATCGAAAGGAGTTGGGTTTGACGCAGACAATAGGGCACTGGTTGCTGTTTGGCTTGGCCTTGCTGTTTGCGAACCTGCCTTTCATCAGCAACCGCATCATGGGGCTGATTCCGGTTGCCGGAAAAGGTGGCTGGACACGTGTTCTTGAAGTCATCGCCGGTTACTTCCTGGTGGGCTTGGTAGGTATTGCGATTGAAGCCAGCCTGGGTCAGGTTACCCCGCAGCGCTGGGAATTCTATGCACTTACAGCCTGCCTTTTTCTCGTCCTGGCTTTCCCGGGGTTCGTGTATAGATTTCTGTGGCGTTCTCCTAGAGGCTGATTCTGCCCCTGCGGCTCCGCCAAGCCTCACTTCTTGATAGCCTCAAGCCTGCAAGGCCACCCTTGGTTTGCTTGTACACCTTACGGCATTGGCCACGTTTAATCTGGATGTTCAATCCCGAGTGCTGATATGAGAACTGCTCATGTTGCGGTACTTTGTACCGCCTGCCTGTTTCTGTCCGCCTGTCCAAAACCGCCCAGCCCTGCTGAGCCCAAGGTGGTTAGGCTACCGTTGCTTGCAAAAACCGAGTGTGAGCTGGTTTACCGGTCTGCTTCTGCACAGGTGGTGGAGAATTTCTGTGACACCCATTGGAAGCCCGTGAAAGTGCATATTCATGATCAGAAATACTCTGTTGACTGGATTGATGAGCGCACCAGTCGTCGGATTTTTGACAAGGGCTGCGGTCAGGTTGAAAGTTGCTACTATGAATTGAAGTTGGATGGGGTGACAGTCAATGGCCGGTATGCATATGCCACGCACATTATCCAGGGTGAGTACACTTTTGAAATCGATGCCAACGAGAATTCGAGGCTGCTGAAAGAGGAGTTTTACCCCGTGCCTGCAGAGAAGCGTATTCCAGTGGCTTCACTCCGACACAAAAACGCCGGCTGATTCGCCGGCGTTTCGGTGTGTTTTGAACGAAAGTCTCACATGTTCGGGTAGTTGGGCCCGCCACCACCTTCTGGAGTCACCCACACGATATTCTGTGTCGGGTCCTTGATGTCGCAGGTCTTGCAATGCACACAGTTCTGCGCATTGATCTGCAGTTGGTCCTTGTCGTCTTTCTTCACATACTCATACACGCCAGCAGGGCAGTAGCGCTGCTCTGGTCCAGCGTAGGTGGCCAGGTTGGTGGCCACTGGCACATCCGGGTTTCGCAGCGTCAGGTGGGCTGGCTGGTTTTCCTCATGGTTTGTGTTGGAAATGAAAACGGAACTCAGTCGGTCGAAGGTCAGTTTGCCATCCGGCTTTGGATAGTTGATCGGCTCGAATTCGGCTGCTGGTCGCAGGCATTCATGGTCTGCATGCTTGTGGTGCAGTGTCCAAGGCACCTTGCCCTTGAACAGTTTCTGTTCAATACCCACCATCATTGTGCCAGTGTACAAGCCCTTGCTCATCCACTGCTTGAAGTTGCGTGCGCGGTAGAGCTCATCAAACAGCCATGAATCATGGAATGCTTTTGGATAGGCCTCCAGTTCATCGCCTGCCCGGTCCTGGGCCAACGCGTCTGCAATGGCTTCAGCACACAGCATGCCACTCTTGATGGCCGCATGGGAGCCCTTGATGCGCGAAGCATTCAGGAAGCCCGCATCACAACCTACAAGGGCACCACCCGGGAACACCAGCTTGGGCAGGCTCATCAGGCCGCCGGCTGCAATCGCACGTGCGCCATAGGAAATTCGTTTTCCACCTTCGAAATATTTGCGGATTTCAGGATGGGTCTTGTAACGCTGGAATTCTTCGAACGGCGACAAGTAAGGATTTTCATAAGCCAGGCCCACCACAAAGCCCACCGCCACCTGGTTGTTTTCCAGGTGATACAGGAATGAACCGCCGTAGGTGCTTGAATCCAGTGGCCAACCGCCTGAGTGAATGACAAGGCCAGGCTTGTGCTTGGCGGGGTCGATTTCCCACAGTTCTTTCAGGCCGATACCATACACCTGGGGGTCACGGCCTTCATTCAGATTGAACTTTTCGATCACGCGCTTGCCCAGGTGGCCACGCACACCTTCAGCAAAAACGGTGTACTTGGCATGCAGTTCCATGCCGGGCTGGTAGGCGTGAGTATGCTCTCCATTCTTGCCAATGCCCATGTCGCCGGTCTGAACACCCTTTACGGCACCTTTTTCATCGTAAAGAATTTCTGCGCCAGCAAAGCCCGGGAATACTTCAACGCCCAAGGCCTCCGCCTGCTCACCAAGCCAGCGAACCACATTGGCCAAGCTGATTACGTAGTTGCCATGGTTCTGAAAACACTCAGGCAACAGGGCATTCGGTACTTTCTTTGCAGAAGTTTCGGTCAGGAAAAGGAACTGGTCTTCAGTCACTGCCGTGTGGAGTGGGGCGCCACGCTCTTTCCAGTCGGGGAACAGTTCAGTAATCGCCCTGGGGTCCATGACCGCACCGGACAGAATGTGTGCGCCCACTTCGGAGCCTTTTTCAAGCACACACACATTGATTTCCTGGCCTTTTGCTGTGGCCAGCTGTTTCAGGCGAATGGCAGTTGAAAGACCTGCAGGGCCTCCACCCACTACCACTACATCGTATTCCATCATGTCTCTCTCGACAGCCGACATTGGATGCGTCTCCTTTAAGTTTGTCGCGGGTGCTGCAGCAAGGTGCAGCCTTGATTTTAAGCCGAAAGCTTATTGCATAAATGGAAAAAATAGTTGACTTTGATCTCTAGTCTGCGAAACTTGCCTTGTTGCGCTGCAGCAAGAGCCTTGTATACTACCAAGCGTTAAACTGGGCGCAATTATTCAGAGCAAAAAGGGAATAAAAATGGGGATGAACAAGGTTTCCGCCAGCGCAGTTGAGGCACTGGCAGATCGCATCAAGGATGGCATGACACTGGCTGTTGGCGGCTTCGGTCTGTGTGGTATTCCTGAAGCATTGATTGATGCAGTTCGCGAATCAGGTGCAAAAGACCTGACCGTGATCTCAAACAATGCCGGGGTGGATGGTTTTGGTCTTGGACGCCTGCTGGAGACCCGCCAGGTCAGAAAAATGATTTCATCCTATGTGGGTGAAAACAAGGAGTTCGAGCGCCAGTACCTCAGCGGGGAACTGGAACTGGAGTTCACGCCCCAGGGTACGCTTGCCGAAAAACTGCGTGCTGGCGGTGCAGGTATTCCCGCTTTTTTTACAAAGACCGGCTTTGGCACGGTGATTGCCGAGGGCAAGGAAACCCGTGTGATCAACGGCGAAAACTATGTACTTGAACACAGCCTGACAGCCGACATCTCCCTGGTGAAGGCCTGGAAGGCAGACACTTCCGGCAACCTGGTGTACCGCCTCACCGCTCGCAATTTCAATCCGGAATGCGCCGCCGCCTCGAAGTTCACGATTGCTGAAGTGGAAGAGGTCGTACCGGTGGGCGAGCTGGATCCCAATTTCATCCACACTCCTGGTATTTATGTTCAGCGGGTGGTGTTGAATGCCCATCCTGAAAAGCGGATTGAAAAACGCACCCTGTCCACCACGGCACAATAAGGAGAACAAGAAAATGGCGTGGAATCATGATGAAATGGCAGCCCTGGCTGCCTGCGAATTGCAGGACGGGTTCTATGTGAACCTGGGGATTGGTTTGCCTACGCTGGTAAGCAACCACATTCCTGAAGGCATGGATGTGATGCTTCAGAGCGAGAATGGACTGCTGGGCATTGGTCCGTTTCCGACAGAAGAACAGGTGGATGCCGACCTGATCAATGCTGGCAAGCAGACCGTAACCACCCGGCCAGGCTCGGCCTTTTTCTCCAGTTCAGAGTCGTTTGCCATGATTCGTGGCGGGCATATCAACCTGGCTATCCTGGGTGCAATGCAGGTCAGTGAAAAAGGCGACCTGGCCAACTGGATGATTCCGGGCAAGCTGGTGAAGGGCATGGGCGGCGCAATGGACCTGGTGGCGGGTGTGTCACGCGTCATCGTGTTGATGGAACATGTCGCCCGCAAGAAAGACGGTACCACTGACCTGAAAATTTTGCCTGAGTGCACATTG
>DASUDJ010000259.1:0-8316 GCA_036275635.1 Limnobacter sp.
GCGCACTCGCGTGTGCCGGTGATCAACGGCCTGACCAATGAGTATCATCCCTGCCAGATCCTCGCAGATATTTTCACTTTCATCGAACACCGCGGCAGCATAAAAGGCAAAACTGTGGCCTGGGTAGGCGACGGCAACAACATGTGTGCCACCTGGCTGCAGGCGGCCGAGCTGCTGGACTTCAAGGTGAACATTTCCACGCCCAGCGACTACAACATCGACCCGGCAAAAACCAACATCAAGGGCACCCACCATGAGTGGTTTGAAGATCCCATGGACGCCTGCAAGGGAGCAGACCTGGTAACCACCGATGTGTGGACCAGCATGGGATTTGAAGACGAAAACAAGGCGCGACGAAGGGCGTTTGCAGATTTCCAGGTCGACACTGAAATGATGGATGTGGCCAATCCGCAAGCACTGTTCATGCACTGTCTGCCCGCTCACCGAGGGGAGGAAGTGACAGCCGAAGTGATTGATGGCCCGAAAAGCGTGGTCTGGGATGAAGCTGAAAACAGGCTGCACACCCAAAAAGCCCTGATGGAATTCCTTTTGCTGGGTCGCCGTGAAGCTGCCCTGTAACAACCTTTAGAACTGAAAATCATGAGTGATATCAAGAAAGTAGTGCTGGCCTATTCTGGCGGACTGGACACCTCGGTCATTTTGAAATGGCTGCAGGACAACTATGGCTGCGAAATCGTGACATTCACGGCCGACCTGGGCCAGGGTGAAGAACTGGAACCCGCACGCCAGAAGGCCCTGAAATTCGGCATCAAGCCGGAAAACATCTACATTGATGATGTCCGCGAGGAATTCGTTCGTGATTTCGTGTTTCCCATGTTCCGGGCCAACACGGTGTATGAAGGTGAATACCTGCTGGGTACCTCGATTGCCCGTCCACTGATTGCCAAGCGACTGATCGAAATTGCCCGGGAAACAGGTGCTGACGCGATTTCCCACGGTGCCACCGGCAAAGGCAATGACCAGGTTCGATTCGAACTGGGTGCCTATGCCCTGATGCCCGGCGTGAAAATCATCGCCCCCTGGCGCGAATGGGATTTGCTGAGCCGCGAAAAGCTGCTGAAGTATGCTGAAGATGCCGGCATTGAGATCGACATGAAGCACAAGAATGGCGGCGCGCCCTACTCCATGGACGCCAACCTGCTGCACATCAGCTTTGAGGGCCGTCACCTGGAAAACCCAAGTGCCGAGGCTGAGGAAGCCATGTGGCGCTGGACAGTCAGCCCTGAGGCTGCACCTGATGCTGCTGAATACCTGGACATTGAATTCGAGAAAGGCGACATCGTGGCCCTGAACGGTCAGAAAATGAGCCCTGCCACCGTGCTGACCGAACTGAACCGCCTGGGTGGAAAGCATGGCATTGGCCGCCTTGACCTGGTTGAAAACCGCTATGTGGGAATGAAGAGCCGCGGCTGTTATGAAACCCCTGGCGGCACCATCATGCTGAAAGCCCACCGCGCCATTGAGTCGATTACCCTGGACCGTGAAGTCGCCCATTTGAAAGATGACCTGATGCCCCGTTATGCAAGCCTGATTTACAACGGCTACTGGTGGGCCCCCGAGCGCGTCGCCCTGCAGACCCTGATTGACCACACCCAGACCACGGTGAACGGCTGGGTGCGTGTAAAGCTGTACAAGGGCAATGTCATCGTGGTTGCGCGTGATTCAAAAACAGACTCCCTGTTTGACCAGACCATCGCCACATTTGATGAAGATGGCGGCGCCTACAACCAGGCTGATGCTGGCGGCTTCATCAAGCTGAATGCACTGCGCATGCGAATTGCAGCCAATGCAAAACTGAAACGCGGGTAAAACGGCAATCCACCTGCATGTCATCCGAAACCGCCGCTGAAAAGCGGCGGTTTTTTTATGGCCAAAGGGTGCTCACCCTGGAGTTATTGCTTTTACCGGCCACATGTGAAAACGGAACGAATGCATGCAGAAATTCACTAATCTGCCGGGAGATTGACTTCGGACTGGTATGAAACAGATTGGCAAGGGGCGTACTCAGTGGCTGCTACTGGCTATCTTTTGCCTGCTTGGCCTGCATGGAAAACTCGTGGGGGCCCAGCCAATCGGCCTCGGAATTGTTGCCCATCCTGAGCCTGCATGGGTGGAACTGGGAAACGCCACCACCCTTTCGGTGGTGGTGAAAGGTCCGGTCAAAAGCTTGCAGTGGCGCCGCAATGGTGAGCCGATACCTGGAGCAGATCAAACCACGCTACAGGTCAGGGTGCTTGAAGCAAAGCTGAATCCCGATGAATATGATGTGGTGGTGAAGGACGCCTTTGGCCAATCGGTCACCAGCCGCAAGGCACGTGTAACTGGCTCGCCTGCAGGGTCAGAACAGTTGCGCAATGAATCACGGCGTGTTGAATCAATCAAGTTACAAAATCTGTTCAACCTGCTTCATGTGTTTGACCAGGTCAGTGAGCGACTTGCTGCACCCTTGCAATACCCAGCCCCCACCACAGTGAACCCGAAGTACTTTTTCAGCGATTGCCCGGACAAATCAAAGGTCGAGATGGTAAACCCGGTGCAAACGGCGGTGGCCTTCCAGCAGGCGCTGAAACTTGAATTGGCGGACTGCGACATACCCCGGACCAATGACCTGGGCGAAGAGGCGGGCTTGAATGCCACGGGTATCCTGATCCAGAGCCTGAAAACTGAACTGAGTGACAATGTTGAAACCCGCACAATTGAGAAATTCGCAAAAAAACTGCTTGTCCGTTTTCCACATGCAAAGGCAGCCTTGGCGGACTCCGCAATGGATTTCGATATTTCACTGGACGGAAAAGTGACGCACACCTCTGAAACGATACGCTCCGCCGGAAAAGCGGCTCGGCTAAAGGAAGAAGTTACCTGGACCCGGGGCACTGCAATTGAAAATCCTCAGACAGGGGTGAAAGCTGTTTTCCTCTCGGGCAGATTCATGAAGGAAAGTTTCGGTGAATTTCAAGGCCGTGATTTTTTGCCAAGCCGTGAAAGCGAAACCTTCAACAAGGTGCGCCTTAAAATTGGGAAAGATGAGGTGGTGATGGACGGCAGCATTACCATCCTGAATAGGAACAGCTCACTGCAGCGATTTGGTCAAGTCAACATTTCAGTGAACGGCAAATCATTGTTAAGCACCCAGAGCACCGTTCACCCCCCGAGTCAGTTCAAAGGCCAATTGCCCTTCTCACCAAAACTGAATGGCTTTTTCATCAACGATCATTCAGCAGCGCAAGGGGCGGATCAGGAACCCGGTAGCCCTGCTTCCTGACGGGTAGGCACAGAAAATACAAGATTGACCTCAGGCTCAAGTTGCACCCCGAATTTCAGGTGCACCTGTTCCTGCACATGTCCTACCAGGCTCAACAAATGTTCTGCCTGCCCATTTCCCTGGTTCACCAATATCAGGGCCTGTCGGCTGTATACGCCTACGCCACCCGTGCTGAACCCTCGAAGACCACATTGGTCGATCAGCCAGCCAGCTGCCAGCTTCACAAGGCCCTGCCCAGCAGGATAATGCACCAGTTGCGGAAAGTTCTTCAGTAGTGCCAAGGCAGTTTCTTCACCTATCACGGGGTTCTTGAAAAAACTGCCGCAGTTTCCCAGTACGGCGGGGTCTGGCAGCTTTTCAGTGCGAATGGCACACACAGCACGCAAAACGCTGGCCGGGCTTGTTGGTCCGATGTCCTTCACCCGCTGAGCCACGTCGCCATAGCCCAGCATGGGCTGCCAGGCCACGGGCAGGGCAAAGTCTATTGCTGTAATAACATATCGTCCCGGATACCCACTCTTGAACAGGCTGTCCCGATAACCAAACTGGCACTCCTCAAGGCTGAATGAACAGCCGGTGCCCTTGGCCAGGTCGAATGCATGCACTGCACTGACACGGTCTTTCAGTTCAAGACCATATGCACCAATGTTCTGGACAGGCCCGGCACCCACAGAGCCCGGAATCAAGGCGAGGTTTTCCAGCCCCCCCCAGCCCATGGCCACAGTCCACTCGACCGTCTGATGCCAATTTTCCCCTGCCATCACCCGAATGTTGTGACATTGATTGTAGATACCCAGGTATTGGCGCCCGGTCAGGCCCATTTTCCAGACCGTGGCATGGATGACCGGTTCCACAAACACGGTGTTACTGCCTTCACCAAGCAAGATCTGGCGTTCACCGGCCTGCTGATGCTGTGCCATTTCCTGAAGATCAGCCGAACTCCTGATGACCCGAAGACCTGTTGCTTTTGCAGGCAGGGCAAAGGTGTGCAGGGGCTGCAGATCAACGCAATGGGTGGCAGGGGTGCATGACATAGGCGATGTCGTAGGGATTACAATTGGGCATTATGCTTGAAGGAACGAACTATGCCGTCTTTTGATGTGGTCTGTAAACCGGACCTGATTGAATTGCGCAACGCAGTGGACCAGGTCAACAAGGAAATCGGTACCCGATTTGATTTCAAGGGGTCTGATTCCAAGGTAGAGCTGAATGAAAACACCATCATGGTGTATGCGGATGATGACTTCAAACTGGACCAGGTGGCTGAGATCATCCGCAACAAGTGCGCCAAGCGGAATGTGGATGTGCGATTTCTGACTTTCGACAAGAAGGAAAAGATGTCCGGAGACAGGATCAAGCAGACAGTCACCGTAAAGAATGGGCTGGACAAGGACCTGGCCAAGCAGGTGGTGAAAGAGATCAAGGACAGCAAGATGAAGGTGCAGGCCAGTATCCAGGGCGACACAGTGCGTATCCAGGGGGCGAAGCGGGATGATCTGCAGAGTGCGATTGCGCTCCTGAAACAGAAAGTCACCGAGACACCGCTGGGATTCGAGAACTTCAGGGATTGAATTCAGGCAGTTACAAAATATTTTGAAGGATTGGCCATGAGCGCAAACCACTCACATGATCATGACCATAACCATGATCACGACCATCATGAGCATGATCATGCTGAACACCAGCATGGACCCGACTGTGGGCACAATCATGCGGTGGTGTACAACAAGGTTGTAAAGGCGGCCCAGAAAGTGGCCTCTGTGCTGCTGAGGAATGCAAAAACCATCGAACTGACCTTTGATCAAAGGCAGGAAGTGCCACATGATGTGAAAGCAACCGACGGCAGCACCATCATCTGCCATTTGCATGACACGGTGGAAGTCGGAGACAAGCTGGTGTCCAACACCAATGAATGGGTAATCGTGGCAGCGGCCACGGAAGAATTGTTCAAGGTGCCCCGTGGCCAGGCCAGATTTGAAGAATTCCTGCATGTGGCAGGCCTTGCATTCTGGCCAGTGCAGTTGACAGACCAGAATGCCCATGTGGTGGCCAGCCATGAATGCATGCACATGCTGGAACATTTCGGACTGAAATTCACCACGCTGATTGGCCCAATGCATGAAATCACGGTGCCCGAGTTGAAACACCATGATTGCTGTGATCATGATCATCATGGACATGGCCACTCCCACTCGCATGAACACCAACACGGCCCGGATTGCGGACACGACCATTAAGCCTGGATAAAGGCAGCACACCACCCGTCAAAAGCACCGTTACAGGAAGGCACAGCATGAGAGATGCGCAGGCACCGATCACCTTTTACCGCAAGGACTACAGGGAACCGGGGTTCCGGATCAGCAAGACCAGCCTGGTGTTCACCCTGGACCCGTCGCGCACGAAGGTTGAAAGCCGCCTGTCGTTTCAGAGGTGGGATGACAGCCAGCCGGCCGATGTTCCGCTTGAGCTGGATGGTGAGGAACTTGAACTGGTGCAGGTGAAGCTGAATGGACGAACGCTGACGGCCGACGAGTACACGCAGACACCCACCGGTCTTGCCATTCACAAACCGGGTTTGAATGGTGAACTTGAAATCACGGTGTATATCCAGCCTGACCAGAACACGCGCCTGGAAGGGCTTTATGTATCACACGGCAATTTCTTCACCCAGTGCGAAGCGCAGGGCTTCCGCCGGATAACCTATTTTCCAGATCGACCTGATGTACTGAGTCAGTTCACGGTGACCCTGATTGCAAACAGGGAGAGTCACCCGGTCAGCCTGTCAAACGGAAACCTGGTTGAGGAAAAAAACCTTTCCGAGGGCCTGCACCTGACCCGCTGGGAAGATCCTTTTCCAAAACCGGCCTATCTGTTTGCACTCGTGGCCGGCAACTTTGTGTGCCAGGAAGAAACCATCCAGAAAAGCAATGGCAAGTCAGCCCTTTTGCAGGTGTGGGTGGAGCCAGGCAACCTGGACAAGACCGACTTTGCAATGCAAAGCCTGAAGAAATCGATCGACTGGGACAGAAAAAGGTTCGGGCTGGACCTGGACCTTGACCGGTTCATGATCGTGGCCACTGCTGATTTCAACATGGGTGCAATGGAAAACAAGGGACTGAACATTTTCAATACGAAGTTCGTGTTCGCCAATCCTGACCTGGCCACAGATGTGGATTTCGAGAATGTCGAAAGCGTGGTGGGCCATGAATACTTCCACAACTGGACAGGCAACCGGGTGACCTGCAGAGACTGGTTCCAGTTGTCGCTGAAAGAAGGCCTGACGGTTTTCCGCGACCAGGAGTTCTCCGCCGACATGATGGCCGAGGGACTTGATGATGCACAGGCTGAATCAGCCAGGGCTGTGAAGCGGATTGAAGATGTGAAGGTGTTGCGGGCTGCCCAGTTTCCGGAAGATGCGGGCCCAATGGCGCACCCCATTCGACCTGACAGCTACCAGGAAATCAACAATTTCTACACGGTGACCGTGTACGAGAAAGGCGCAGAGGTTATTCGAATGCAGCACACCCTGCTGGGTGAGCGACTATTCCAGCGAGGCATGCAGCTGTATTTCCAGCGGCATGACGGCCAGGCAGTGACCTGCGAGGACTTCGTCAGCGCGATGGAAACTGCGCTGCAGGAGGAGCATCCGGATTTGGACCTGAAACAGTTCCGGCATTGGTATGCGCAGGCCGGTACCCCGGAAGTGCAGGCAAGCTGGAAACAGGTGGGCGACACGCTGGAACTCACCTTGAAGCAGCATTGCAAGCCCACGCCAGGGCAAACCACCAAGCCAGCCTTCCATATTCCAGTGAAAATCGGATTTGTGGAAAAGGCCACGGGCAGGGACACATCACTGCAGTTGAGTGCAGGAGGCCGTCTGCGCGGGGATGTTCTGGACTTCACCGAGACCACGCAGACTTTTGTGTTTCAGGGAATTGATTCGCCCGTGGTGCCTTCCCTGCTTCGCAGTTTTTCCGCACCAGTCATTCTTGCCACCAGCCACACCACGGAAGACCTGATTTTTCTGGCAGGTCATGACAGCGACCCATTCAACCGTTGGGATGCCTGTCAGAAAGTGTACACTCAGGCCATTCTTGAAATTTACGAAAGTCAGGGTGAAACAGGTGGCCAGGGCACCCAGGCCGCAGTCCGGATTGTCGGTGACCTGTTGGCCAGTCAGCAGCTTTCAGACGGATTCAGGGCACTGGCGCTCCAGTTGCCAGGCGAAGGCACACTGATCGAGAGCATGAAAGGCCTGGTCGACCCAGTGGCGCTGCATTTTGCCCGCACCACCCTTCGAGATCTGCTGGCCTGTACGTATGGGGCTGAATTCAGTGCCTGTTACAGCGAACGCAATGAACCAGGAAAAGCTTATGAATACAACGCGGTTGCAGCCAGTCAGCGCGCCCTGAAAAATGTGGCCCTGGCCTACATGGCTGCAGGTGGTGACGACACCGGCCTTGAAGCCGCGCAACTGCAATATGCGGGCAGCACCAACATGACCGACCGAATGGCCGCACTCAGCAATATCGTGCATCAAGGGCCAGAGCAGGCAAACGAACTGGCTGATTTTTTCAATCGCTACCAGCATGAGGCCTTGGCAGTGGACAAGTGGTTCATGCTTCAGGCCACCATTCCCGCCAGCAATGAAAATGCGGACACCTTGAATATTGTGCGAGGCCTGCTGAATCATCCGGCCTTCAAGTTGAAGAACCCGAACCGTGCTCGCTCTTTGCTGGCCGCATTTGCCATGCAGAACCCAAGTGTATTCCACAGCCACTCGGGCGAAGGGTATTCACTGTGGGCAGACCTGGTAATCCAGCTGAACACAATCAACCCGCAAGTGGCAGCAAGAATGGCGCGGGCACTGGACCGCTGGACAAAACTGGTGCCTTCCCTGCAGGAAAAGGCACAGGCGCAGCTTGAACGCATCTACAAGGTGGAACCACTCTCCCCGGATGTGCGCGAGGTGATTGGCAAGGCACTGGCGGCTGCCACCCATTAAATTACATACGACCAGAGGAAAACAATGA
>DASUDJ010000260.1:0-6756 GCA_036275635.1 Limnobacter sp.
AGCCGCAGGCGCTGGATGAAAGCACCTTTGCAATCAAGGAATACCTGGGCCGCCTGCAGCTTCACCTGGGCAGCCTGTATGAAAAGGGCGGTTCATCATGAAGCAGCATTTCCGGCATTTTCTTGCCGCCTGCCTGCTGGGGTTTGTGTTCAATTCCGTGGCACAGGCCGGCCCTGTGCTTGAGACAATCAGGAAACGCGACGCCCTGCGCTGCGGTGTCAGCAGTGGCGTGGCGGGTTTTTCTGCGCTGGGAAGCGATGGGAAATGGCACGGGCTGGACGTGGCTGTTTGCCGGGCAGTGGCTGCGGCCGTGCTGGGCAGTGCTGCCAAGGTGGAATTCACGCCCTTGAGTTCACAGCAGCGATTTGCAGCCCTGCAGGCGGGGCAAATCGATATTCTTTCCCGCAACACCACCTGGACCCTGAGCCGGGATGCAGGCCTGAACCTGCATTTCACAGCCATTACCTATTACGACGGGCAGGGCATCCTGGTACACCGCCGCTTTGGCGTAAAAAGTGCGAAAGAATTGAGCGGGGCTGAAATCTGCGTGCAGTCGGGCACCACGAATGAGAAGAACCTGAGCACCTGGATGGCTGGCCAGGGCATACGCGCCAAAGCCATTGTGTATGACAATTTTGAAGCCGCCTACAAGTCGTTTTTCAGTGGCCGCTGCCAGGCGTTTTCAACGGATGTGTCTGCACTGATTGGCCTGAAAACCAGCAAGAGCGGCAAGCCGGATGATTACGTGGTACTGCCGGAAACCTTCTCCAAGGAACCGCTGGGCCCGGCGGTGAAACGGGGTGATGATGAGTTTTTTGCCATTGTGAAATGGGTGGTGTATGCCCTGCTTGAGGCCGAGGAACTGGGTGTGGGCAAGGCCAACATTCAGCAGGCCTTTCAAAGCAGAAACCCGGCCGTGCAGCGCTTCCTGGGCGGCGCCGAGGACTTGGGAAAACCGCTGGGCCTGCCAAGGGACTGGGTGGTGAAGGTAATTGGGCAGGTGGGCAATTATGGTGAGGTATTTGAAGCCAACCTGGGTCAGCAATCGCCACTGAAGCTTCAGCGCGGCCTGAATGCCCTGTGGACAAAGGGAGGCTTGATGTATGCACCGCCCCTGCGCTAGGTATTCATCTTGAACCTCGATTTCCTGAATGACCCGGCGGGCTTTGGCATCAGTGAAAGCCTGCTGCAGGTCAGCTTCATGTCGCCTTACTGGCAAGTCATGCTGGCCGGCCTTGCAAACACGTTGAAGGTGGGGCTTCCTGCGCTGTTTCTGAGCACTGTGCTGGGTGTGCTGCTGGGCCTTGGGCAGCTCGCCTCCCACCCCCTGTTGCGAAGGCTGTGTCGAGGCTATGTGGCTGTGTTCAGGAATATTCCCCTGTTGCTGATTCTGCTGGCGGTGTATTTCTCGATTACCCGGTTTCTGCCGGTGGCCAGTGAAGCCTGGTCGCTGGCCGACCTGTTTTATCTCAGCAAGAGCGGCCTGGCCATGCCTGCCCTGGGCAGTGGTGATGTGCCTGTTCAAGGCCGGTTTGCTGTGGAGGGTGGCTGGCTGCTCAGCCCCGAATACCTGGCTGTTTTGCTGGCGCTGGTGATCTACACGGCGGCATTCATTGCCGAAGTGGTGCGGGCTGGCGTGCAGGCAGTGAAACCCGGCATGTGGCAGGCTGGCCTTGCACTGGGGCTGACTTCACGGCAAACCACCCGGTATGTGATGTTTCCGTTGGCCCTGCGGGTGGTGGTGCCTTCGCTTTCCAACCAGTATTTGAACCTGCTGAAAAATGCATCGCTGGGCGTGGCAGTGGGTTACCCGGAACTGGTGTCAGTCTCCAACACGGCCATCAACCAGAGTGGCAAGGCGGCGGAATGTGTATTCATCATCCTGCTGACCTATGCCCTGTTGAGCGCCGTGGCGGCGGGCCTGATGAACCTGCTGAACAGGCGGGTGAACATGGGGGCGCTGTGATGCTTTCAAAAACAGTTTCAAACCGCCTGTTGTGGATTGTGCTGCCCCTGCTGCTGTTGCCGCTGGCGTGGAAGCTGGCGGACTGGGCTGTGTTCAGTGCCGTGTTTCAGGCTGATTTGCAGGCTTGCCAGCAGGCGGTGGGGCAGGGCGCCTGCTGGGGCGTGGTGGCGGAAAAATGGCGTGTGGTGCTGTTTGGCCGTTACCCGCTTGAAGAGCAGTGGCGTGCTGGCAGCGTGGCGGTGGCATGGACCCTGTTGCTGTTTTCCACTGCCGCCCGCCTGTTGACTGCCCGTTGGCTGGCGTTGGCCTGGGCCCTGTTTTTGCCGCTTGCATGGTTGCTGATGGCGGGTGGCGCGCTTGGCGGTGCACTGGTGCTTGAGCCGGTGCCCACCTCCCTGTGGGGTGGTTTGCCACTGACCCTGATCATCAGCACGGTGGGCTTTGGCCTGGCTTTTCCGCTGGCCCTGTTGCTGGCGCTGGGCCGGCGCTCCCGCATCAGGCTGCTGTCCTGGACCTGCACCCTGTACATCGAGGTGCTGCGCGCATTGCCGCTGGTGGCTGTGCTGTTTCTGGCGGCCTTTGTGGTGCCCCTGTGGCTGCCCGCAGGTGGCGTGGCAGAAACCCTAGACCTGCTCACCCGCGTGTTGCTGACCATTGCCCTGTTCAGCGCAGCCTACCTGGCCGAGGTGCTGCGTGGTGGCTTGCAGGCGGTGCCCCAGGGCCAGCACATGGCGGCACTGGCACTGGGCCTGAACACGGTTCAAAGCCATGTGCAGGTGGTGTTGCCACAGGCCATTCGCGCCTGCCTGCCCAGCCTGCTGAACAGCTTTGTGACGCTCTTCAAGGAATGCTCGCTAGTGGCGATTGTGGCCCTGTTCGAGCTGACAGGCGCACTCAGCCTGGCCCTGGCTGGCGATGTGAACTGGCGAAACTTTTATCTTGAGGGTTACCTGTTCATTGCCCTCATTTACTGGGCCTATTGCTTTGGCCTGTCGAAAACAGTCAAATAGGTCTACCATTTTTGCCAGGTGTTCAGAAATCCTAGAACTGATTTTCTAGCGCTTGCGAAAATATAAGTGTACATTTGTACACTAAGAACAAAGACCAGTGGAGACACAACATGACCGACCACAGCAGCAAGACAGGAAACCCGTCCGGTGCAAAGAAAACAGGCGAGCCCTCCGCTGGTGAAAAGCTGGAAGGCACACTGATGTTTGTTGGCGATTCGATTGCGCAGGCCGCCAGCCGTGTGCATGAATTTCACCGGGCCATCAGTGACATGCCTTTCAAGGCCGTGGGTGCTGCCACCTTGAATGCCAGCAAGCCAGTGGAAATCGCGCACAATGAAATCACCGACCTGGTATACGGTGCAGTGCGTGAAGCCGGCAAGGGTGTTTTCTCCGGCGCGGCCTGGGTGGTGCGCCAGGCCAACCAGAGCCTGGCCTCGCCGCAGGTAATCGACCAGGCCCTGGACGGTGAACTGATGGATGTTGTGGATCACCTGCCCACCGCCCTGATACCGGATGCCAAAACCGACAGGCGCATCTCAGCCGTGGCCAGTGCAATCAATGGCGTGTTTGGTGACCACCTGGCTGCCACCCGCAACCCCATGCAGGTGCACATGAACCTGTATGCCCAGGGCCAGGTGCTGACTGCCGATCCCGAAGCCCTGAAAGCTCGCTTTCCGGATGCACAAAGCCACCTGGTGATATTCATTCACGGCCTGTGTTGCAATGAAGACAGCTGGCAGATGTATTACAACCCCATGGAGCCTGCCACACGCCCTTATGGCGACAAGCTGGAAGAGGACTTTCCGGTGACTTCGCTCTACCTGCGCTACAACACGGGCCGCAATATTGAATCCAATGCCCGCCAGTTCAAGCGGTTGCTGAACAAGCTGGTGCGCAACTGGCCGGTGCCTGTGAAGGGCATCACCCTGGTGGGCCACAGCATGGGCGGGCTGGTCAGCCGTGCCATGGTGGAGGCACTGACCGATGAAGACGTGGTGTTGAAAAGCGCAATCCGGGATGTGGTCTGCCTGGGCTCCCCACACGCCGGCGCTCCGTTGGCACGGCTGGCGGCAGCAGGCGAGCAACTGCTGGGCAAGTTTGAATTGTCCAGGCCGATTGGCAAGGTGCTGGGTGTGCGTTCCCGCGGCATCCGCGACCTGAAGGATGGCCTTGGACCCATACAGACCCGTGGCGGGCAGGAAGTGATGTTCCACCTGGTGGGTTCCACCATCGGCGACCACACCTCTTCCTGGCTGAATACCACGGTGGGTGATGGCCTGGTGACGCCCGACTCCGCCCATGCGGACGACACCGGCAAGGCACAGCGCGTCATTTTTGCCCAGAAGCATCACATGACCCTGCTGAATGACCCGGATGTGTTTCTTGAATTGAAAATGGTGCTGAGGCAAAACCTGAAACCCCGGATTGGCCGGGGCTGAACCGGATGTCGCTGGCTAGAAGTGGTAACTGGTGGTCCGGCTGTCCTGCTTGAACACCAGCTGGGTGGTCAGGAGGTAATTCGCCAGCAGGTCGGCATAGCTTCGCTTGAACCGGGCCTGCTCCATCCGGCTTTCCACCAGGTTCAGTCCGTAGTATTTCAGGGCGAGGTTGGCCTGCTTGCATTCGGGTGTCCAGCAAGGCAGCGGCTCCAGGATCTGTTTCACTGCATCCTGAAAGCCCGTGGTGAAGTTCAGGAAGTCCCCCTCACCCATGGATTCAATCAGTTCAAGCGCATTGTGGGCAGCCTGGGCCTGGCCAGACGCGCCATCCTGACGTGGCCGGTATCGAAACACGTGCAGGAACTGGAAAAGCAAATGCTCCGGCAGGTACTGCGATGGCACGCCATAGAGCAGCTGGATGCGGCACAGGTCCAGCTGAAGCTGCATGCCAAATGCACCCGATACATTCCGTGCGCTCAATGCCCAGCAGGCTCCCAGGGTTTCAAAAAAAACCTCTCTTTCAAATGACTGCTGCTTGTAAGGGGTACAGTGCAAAACCTGGTAGGGAGCTCTCAGCGTCATTTTTATCAATGCCTATTTGTCCATCATGCAAGCATTGTCAGGGCATTGAAGGAAAGGGGGTATCGCATACTTGAGGGTTCACCAATCAGGGTGACACCTGCGGCTCCCGCAACTTGTATTTCTGCAGCAATCCCGGCCAAACATGCAGGATGTCGTTCAACACTTTTGCAGGTGTCAACATGCCTTGTTCCAGTCCCTGTTCGAATTCGCGCAGGGATTTTTGAAGTTCTGTTTCCCCCAGCAAGGCCACAATGCTGACCATCGAGTGCACTTCCCGCCGGAAAGCGGCATGGTCTGCCTTGTCAGCAAGCTCCTGCAACTGCCCGGGCCATTCACTGCAATGCTTCATGAACAGTTCTTCCACCGGGACAAGGCTTGATGACGGTGAGGAAAAGCGGGCTGTCGGTGCCTTGGCTTTCAGCAGGTCTGCCAGTGCCTTGAACAGGATTTCCGCTTCCACGGGCTTGGTGATGAAGCCATCCATGCCGAGGTCCATGCAACGGTTGCGGACTTCCGGGAAAGCGTGGCCCGTGAGGCCGATCAAGGGAATGTCCATCCACCGGGTCTGCTCACGAAGCCAGGCGGCAAACTCATATCCATCCACATCCGGCATTTCCAGGTCGGAAATCACCAGGTCGAAATCGGGCGCATTGTCCTGGTCCAGCAGTTCAATTGCTTCACGCCCGTTGCTGCACAGGTGCACATCCACGCCAGCGGATTCCAGCAGAAAGCAGATCAACTCCTGGTTCACGGGCGTGTCTTCAAGGACCAGTATTTTTCGTCCATCCAGGCGCAGGTCCGGCATGCCCGCTTCCCTGCCAGGGTCCGGGCTGCCAATCTCACCCAGCAGCACCTGGCTGATGTCTTGCGCCAGCACCGGGTGAGCAAGGTGGGTCATCCGGCCTGCCAGTTGGGTCGGCAGCAACTTGCGCAGGCTGCTGTCGGCTGAGAGCAGGTCCTTGTCCAGTGCCACCAGGCGCAATGTGTTGCGGGCCAGCAGTGCAGTCAATCTGTTTGGCAGTTGCTCGGCCGGCTTGAAAAAATCGGATTGCAGGATAATCCAGTCACTGGCTGAGGTCTGCAGCAGGTTCATGCAATGCTGAAGGTCGCTGACCAGGTTCACGTGCAGGCCCATGGCCTTGATGACCGAGACCAGGCTGTCAGCCACCTGGCCGGGCTGGTGCAACAGGATGCCGCCAGAACCGGCATGCGTGGAAGGCGGAACAAGAATGTCGTTGCTGTATTCCAGTGGCACGGAGAACCAGAAACAACTCCCTTGGCCTGGCGTGCTGATCACCGAGATTTCCCCGCCCATCAGGATGACCAGTTCCCTGGCAATGCTCAGCCCCAGCCCTGTGCCGCCGTACTGGCGGCTGACGCTGGAGTCCGCCTGCGCAAACTTCTCGAAAATCCGTTCAACCTGGGACTTGCTGAGTCCTGAGCCGGTGTCATGCACTTCAATCCGTAACTCCAGTTGCTGGGCTGACTTAGCCTGCAGTCGGGAATACACCCGCACGCTGCCTCTTTCCGTGAACTTGACCGCATTGCTCAACAGGTTGCTCAACACCTGCCGAAGGCGGGTGGGGTCGCCCACCAGCCTCTTGCCCAGTTCACTGGAATAGCCGGGCGCCACCTCGTTCAGCAGCAGCAGCTTCCTGCTGGCCGCCTGGCTTTGCACCGCCAGAAAGGAGTTGGCGAGCACTTCATCCAGCGTGAAGGGAATGCGTTCCAGCTCCATCATGCCGGCTTCGGCCTTGGA
>DASUDJ010000261.1:0-2760 GCA_036275635.1 Limnobacter sp.
TGTGTCCTTGAGCTTCTATGGCATGAGTACATTTGAAGGGCCGATGATGTCCATCAAGACTGTTAATGCACTGAGCCATTACACCGACTGGACGATTGGCCACGTGCACAGCGGCGCCTTGGGCTGGGTGGGTCTCATCTCCATGGGCTCTTTGTACTATCTCATTCCCCGCCTTTTTGGCAAAGCAGAAATGCACAGCAAGGCTGCGATTGAAATTCACTTTTGGGTGAGCACCATCGGGATTGTGCTTTACATCGCAGCCATGTGGATTGCCGGTGTGATGCAGGGCCTGATGTGGCGCGAACTCAACCCCGACGGCACCCTGGCTTACACCTTTGTTGAAAGCGTGAAAGCCACTTACCCCTACTACGTGGTGCGCTTCCTGGGTGGCCTGCTGTATGTGGGCGGCATGGTGATCATGGCCTGGAACTGCTGGATGACCGCAGCAGGTGGCCGCAAGGTCGAGGCCAGGATTCCCGCACTGAACCTCGCACCCGCCCACGCTTGAAAAGGAAATGGAGAAACACATGAAGTTCTCGCATGAAAAAATCGAAACCAACTCCTGGCTGATGCTGGTGCTGGTGCTGCTGGTGATCAGCGTGGGTGGCGCAGTTGAAATTGCACCGCTGTTCTTCCAGAAAACCACCACCCAACCTGCACCGGGGGTGGTGCCTTACACCGCATTGCAACTGGCTGGCCGGGATGTGTACCTGAAAGAAGGCTGCTACAACTGCCACTCCCAGATGATCCGCCCTTTCCGTGCAGAAACCTTGCGCTACGGGCCTTTCTCCACTGCAGGTGAATTCGTGTACGACCATCCTTTCCAGTGGGGCAGCAAGCGCACCGGCCCAGACCTGGCCCGCGTGGGTGAACGCTATTCCGATGAATGGCACCGCATTCACCTGAACAATCCACGGGATGTGGTGCCTGAATCAAACATGCCTGCCTACCCCTGGTTGGAAAAGAAAAAGCTGGATGGTGAAAAGCTGGTTCAGCACATGCAGGCGCTGGTGAAAGTGGGTGTGCCCTACACCCAGGCGCAACTGGATGCAGCCGCTGCCGAGCTGGCCGGCAAAACCGAACTGGATGCACTGGTGGCTTACCTGCAAGGTTTGGGCGTCAGAAAGAACACCGCAGCAGTGGCTGTGGCCCAGCCAGCTGCAGCAACAATCTCAGCCAATTAAGGAGTCATCAACATGGACATCATCAGCGATGTGAACTTCTGGCGCGAGTTCATTACCGTGGGCGCCTTTGCCCTGTTCACAGGCATTACCACGTGGGCCTACAGCAAGAAGCGCAAACCGGAATTTGCAGCAATCAGTCAACAGGTGGTGCAGGACAACGACACCACCGGATTTGAAGAGAGGTTGAGATGAGTGATTTTTTCTCGGGCATGGTGCCCTGGACTGTGGCGATTGCCACATTGATCAGCGTAGTGGCATGTGCTGCAGTCCTGTGGGTGCAGGCCAGCAAGAAGCTGAAAGTGAGCCTGGACGAAAACATCAATTCCACAGGCCATGTGTGGGACCAAGACCTGAAAGAATTGAACAACCCCATGCCGCGCTGGTGGATGGGCCTGTTCTACATCACCGTGGTGTTTGCACTATTCTACCTCGTATTGTTTCCAGGCCTGGCAGTTTACGGAGGTTCCATGCAGTGGAGTTCAGCTGGGCAATACGAAGCGGAGCGCTCAAGGATTGATGCCACTGCTGCACCCTTGTATGCAAAGTTTTCAGGCATGGGCATTGAGGAAATTGCCCACAATCCGGATGCACAGGGCATGGGTCAGCGCCTGTTCCTGAACAACTGTGCCCAGTGCCACGGTTCAGACGCGCGCGGCTCCAGGGGCTTTCCCAACCTGACCGACTCTGACTGGTTACATGGCGGCAGCACTGAGGCCATCCGCGCATCCATCCAGCAGGGGCGCCAGGGCATGATGCCTCCAATGATGGAAGCAGTGGGCGGCCAACAGAAGGCGCGTGAAGTGGCCCAGTATGTACTCAGCCTTTCCGGCCGCAGCAACAATTCACTGCTGGCACAGTTGGGACGCGACACGTACAAGAATACCTGCGCTGCCTGTCATGGCGCAGATGGCAAGGGCAATACTGCAATCGGTGCACCTAATCTTTCAGACCGCACCTGGCTGTACGGTGGCACTGAAAAAGCAATTGTTGAAACCATCCGCAAGGGCCGAAGCGGCAACATGCCTGCACATGAGCAATTGCTGACGCCTGACCAGGTGCGGGTATTGGCAGCCTATGTGTGGCAGATGAGTAATACGCCCGGCCGCTCGGCAGTCAGCGCACTCACGGGTGTGACAAACCCAACCACAACTGCAGGAATGTAAGCCATGTCCAGCTCTCCCAACACCGAATGGATTTCCATGTTCCAGGCTGACCAGAAAGTGGTACCCAGGTCGGTGTGGGGAAGGTTTGCCCGCTCACGCTGGTTGATGGTGTGGTTCACCCAGCTGCTGTACTACGGGGGCGCCTGGTTGCAGTACAACGGCCGCCAGGCCTTGCTGTTCGACCTGGACGCCCAGCGCTTCTACCTGGGCCCGCTGGTGTTCTATCCTCAAGACTTCATCTATCTCACCGGCCTGCTGGTGATTTCAGCACTCAGCCTGTTCCTGTTCACCGCAGTGGCGGGGCGCCTTTGGTGCGGTTATGCCTGCCCACAAACCGTGTACACGGAAATCTTCATGTGGGTAGAGAAAAAAATCGAGGGCGACCGCAGTGCCCGCTTGCGCCGCATGGCAGG
>DASUDJ010000262.1:0-2270 GCA_036275635.1 Limnobacter sp.
ATTGCTGATTCTGGCTTGGGTCATGCAAAGCGCTAAAGCGCCTTTGCATCGCTTGCTGGCGCAAGCGCCCCTCGCTGCGAATCATCCGGGAAGCCTTGCCTGAAATCGGCAGCCTGAACAGGCACCCCAACCCTTCGCAAGATGCAACTCGCGCGCGTTAGAGGTGAGTGACTTAACCACCACCGGATTGGAAAGCGAAGGTCCCCACCAAGGCACAGTGAAAGCAACGTTGCCCCCCAAATCGCAAGTCGGCAAGTCGCAGGTGCTGCCTAGGTTTGCGAAAGCAGCATTGCCCTCGCCCCGCCATTCAGGAAAGCCTGCCCGTTTGAATTCACAGCCCACGCTCGGCCGCCAGGCCGACACCGCGGCCCCGCCGCGCTTTTTTGCGGGGCGAGGTGAGTGGTGCTGGGTACTTCAAAAAGGGAGATACAGGCTTTCTGGCGGAAGAGGGCATGCGCTTTCGCAAACTGAAGAGCGGTATGCGCTTTCGTAAACCATGGAGGGCATGTGCCTTCGCTAATCGAGCAAATGCCGCCAAATTGTGTCGCGGGGCGAGTGACGTGAGGTTTGTTCCACGTGAAACACTCTGGATTTGGGTAAACCAGCAGTGCAGCTTATAATTGCCGCAACAATCGAGCCCGATCAGGGTTAAAGAAATCCAGTGTGGTGTACACACCCGGCCTAAGGCCAGGAGTCAGTCATGTTTTATCCGGATGAGTTTGATGTAATTGTCGTCGGCGGTGGTCATGCAGGCACGGAAGCCGCACTTGCAGCTGCGCGCGCAGGTTCCAAAACACTGTTGCTGACTCACAATATTGAAACGCTCGGACAAATGTCCTGCAATCCGTCGATCGGGGGCATCGGCAAAGGGCATCTTGTCAAAGAGGTGGATGCCCTGGGCGGTGCGATGGCCATTGCAACAGATGAAGCAGGCATACAGTTTCGCATCCTGAACAGTTCCAAGGGGCCTGCAGTACGTGCCACCCGGGCTCAGGCTGACCGGGTGCTTTACAGGCAAGCCATTCGAACCCGACTTGAAAACCAGGAAAACCTCAGCATATTCCAGCAGGCGGTAGAAGACCTGCTGCTGGAAGGGGACCGTGTTTGTGGTGCAGTTACCCAGGTGGGCTTGAAGTTCAAGGCCAGGGCAGTGGTGCTGACAGCGGGTACTTTCCTGAACGGAAAAATCCATGTGGGTCTTGAAAATTACTCAGCCGGTAGGGCGGGGGATCCGCCTGCAATTACCTTGGGCAGAAGACTGCAGGAAATGAATCTGCCACAGGGCAGATTGAAGACAGGTACACCGCCGAGAATTGACGGCCGCAGCATTGATTTTTCCGTGATGCAGGAACAGCCTGGTGACCTGGATCCTGTGCCTGTATTTTCATACCTGGGCAATGCAGGCATGCATCCACGGCAACTGCCTTGCTGGATAACCCACACCAACCAGAAAACCCATGACATCATTCGTGGTGGTCTGGACAGAAGCCCGATGTATACAGGGGTTATCGAGGGAGTGGGCCCACGCTACTGTCCGTCAATTGAAGACAAGATTCACAGGTTTGCAGACAAGGAGTCGCACCAGGTTTTCCTTGAGCCGGAAGGGCTGACCACCAATGAGTATTATCCAAATGGCGTGTCCACCTCACTGCCGTTTGATGTTCAACTGAACCTGCTGCATTCAATCAAGGGCCTTGAAAACGCGTATATCATGCGGCCCGGCTATGCCATTGAGTACGACTATTTTGACCCACGCGCACTGAAAACCACCCTGGAAACCAAGTCGATCCAGGGCCTGTTTTTTGCTGGTCAGATCAACGGTACAACTGGCTATGAAGAAGCCGCCGCGCAGGGCCTTCTGGCGGGGCTGAATGCTGCAAGAATGGTTCAGGGAAAGGGCCAGTGGACGCCCCGCCGTGATGAAGCTTACCTGGGTGTGCTGGTGGATGACCTGACCAGCAAGGGTGTGGCCGAACCTTACCGCATGTTCACAAGTCGTGCTGAATACCGCTTGAGCCTGCGGGAAGACAATGCCGACCAGCGCCTGACACCAATTGGCCGTGAAATGGGCTTGGTGGACGATGTGCGCTGGAAGGCTTTTTCCGAGAAAAGGGAAGCTGTTGAACTTGAGAAGCAACGGTTACGTTCCACGTGGATCAATCCGAAAATCGTGTCGCAACTGGAGGCTGAGCGGGTTTTGCAAAAGGCGATTGACCGGGAGTACAACCTGTATGATTTGCTGAAGCGCCCGGATGTTTCCTATCAGGCAC
>DASUDJ010000263.1:0-8149 GCA_036275635.1 Limnobacter sp.
GTAACCCTCAACTGCGAGTTGCTGCGGCTGTTCCAGAACAGCAGGCTCACACGGGCATCCAAGGCAAGGTCGACGATTTTCCGGCTGCGCCTGTCGGTGTAAAACACAAGCTGCCGCTCGCTTTCAGAAGCACCCCTCAAAATCACCGAACGCACTTGTGGACCATTCGGTCCGGCCGTGGCGAAACCCACCACCCGCCAGGGATGCTTTTTGTCGACAGTGGCACGCACCAAAGTTTTCCAGATTTCATCGGCATGGTTCATGCTTCTTTCCAGCCCATTAACGCATTTATTCTTGTTTGACTCAATTTTCGGGACTGCACAGTGTCTATTCATGTTGCCCTGCGCCATATTACACGTTACCGCTATGATCAATTGATCAACCTGGGCCCCCAAGTGGTGCGTCTTCGCCCGGCTCCACACTGCCGCACGCGGATTCTCAGCTACAGCCTGAACGTACTGCCGCAGAAACATTTCATCAACTGGCAACAGGATCCGCAGGGCAATTACCTTTCTCGACTGGTGTTTCCGGAGCGCACCCGCATGCTGGAAATTGCGGTCGACCTTGTTGCAGAAATGTCGGTACTCAATCCATTCGATTTTTTTCTTGAAGAAACCGCAGAGCAGTTTCCGTTCAACTACGACCCTGCACTGGACCAGGAACTTGCACCCTATCTGAAACTGTGTGAAACAGGCCCGGCATTCCATGCCTACCTGGCGGAAATCGGGAAAGAGAAAACAGCCACTGTGGATTTCCTGGTGAATCTGAACCAGGAGCTGTGCAACAGGATCAGCTACCTGATCCGCATGGAGCCTGGCGTTCAAACCCCGGAAGAAACTCTCACGAAGGGATCGGGATCATGCAGGGACAGTGCCTGGCTGATGGTCCAGATACTTCGCCACCTGGGGCTTGCGGCCCGTTTTGCCTCGGGCTACCTGATTCAACTCACCAGCGATGTAAAAGCAATTGACGGGCCGGACGGGCCGGAAAAGGACTTTACAGACCTGCATGCCTGGTGCGAGGTTTACCTGCCTGGGGCCGGCTGGATAGGCCTTGACCCAACGTCTGGCCTGCTGACCGGCGAAGGCCACATTCCACTGGCCTGTTCGCCAGAGCCAGGCAGTGCCGCACCCATCACCGGCGTGCTGGATGAATGCGAAGTCGAGTTCGAACATGAAATGAGCGTGCAGCGAATTCATGAGTCGCCCCGCACCAGCAAACCCTACACGGATGAGCAGTGGCATGAAATCGAGCGCATGGGTTTCGAGGTGGATAAGGCGTTGGAAGCGCTGGACGTGAGGCTGACCATGGGTGGCGAGCCCACCTTTGTAGCCCATGCAGACCGTGGTGCGGCGGAGTGGAATATTGATGCCATGGGCCCCACGAAAAGGCAGTACGGCATGCGCCTGTTGAACCGGCTGACCCCTTCCTGCGGGCCTGGCGGCTTTTACCATTTTGGCCAGGGAAAATGGTACCCGGGTGAGCAACTGCCGCGCTGGGCCCTGTCTTATTACTGGCTGAAAAGTGGCCAACCCATCTGGAAAAATCTTGAACTGCTGAACACTGCCGACAAACCCGGGCAGGCCAGCAACAACACAGCAAAACGCTTCCTGGATGATCTGTGCAGCCGCCTGAAAGTGTCTGCAGAGTTTGTCATGCCCGGATTCGAGGACACCTGGTATTACCTGTGGCGTGAGCGCAGGCTGCCCGTGAATGTGGATCCATTTGATTCCCGGCTTGATGATCCGCTAGAACGGCAACGCTTGCAAAAAGTTTTTAGCCAGGGCCTGCCCCAGGTAATTGGCTATTGCCTGCCGCTACAGTGCAATGACGGAAATTGGCGCTCTGGCCGATGGTTCCTGCGGGATGAACGGATGTATCTTGTGCCAGGCGACTCGCCCATGGGCTACAGGCTGCCGCTGGACTCCCAGCCCTGGGTGGCAAAAAAGGATTATCCCTATCTGTTTCCGGTGGACCCGTTCGACAAGCCTGCTGCAGCCCAGCCAATGCAGCAGCAACCGGCAACAACCCTCGCGAGTGGACAGACCGATGCATTGCTGGAGGATGAAGAGGCACCTGCCCCTCACCAATCGGCCAGCCACATAGTTCGTACTGCCCTGTGTGTACAGGTTCGCGAAGGGCAACTGCATGTGTTCATGCCGCCCCTGCAAAGGCTGGAAGACTACCTTCACCTGCTGGCCTGTATTGAGGCCACTGCGGAAGGCATGAAACAGGCATTGGTGCTTGAAGGCTACCCACCACCCCGCGACAACCGCCTGACACTGCTGCAGGTCACGCCCGACCCCGGTGTACTGGAAGTGAATATTCAACCCAGCAAGAACTGGCAGGAACTGCTGGACCTGACCCAGAACCTGTATGAGCAGGCCCGGCTGACTGGGCTGTCCACTGAACGGTTCATGCTGGATGGGCGGCACACCGGCACAGGCGGTGGCAACCATTTTGTACTGGGCGGTGAAACACCTGAGCACAGTCCCTTCCTGCGGCGCCCTGACCTGCTGGGCAGCCTGCTGCGCTACTGGCACAACCATCCCGGCTTGTCTTACCTGTTCTCCGGTTTGTTCATCGGCCCCACCAGCCAGGCACCCCGCGTGGATGAAGCCCGCACCGACCAGGTGCATGAGCTTGAACTGGCCCTGAAGGAGCTGGACAGGCAGACACAGTTGCAGGGCGGAAAAACACCTTACTGGCTGATCGACCGACTGCTGCGAAACATCCTGGTGGATGCCACAGGCAACACACACCGCAGCGAATTCTGCATTGACAAGCTGTACAGCCCTGATTCACCCACCGGCCGCCTCGGTCTTCTTGAATTGCGGGCATTTGAAATGCCACCGAATGCGCGCATGAGCCTGGCCCAGCAGCTTCTGTTGCGCAGCCTGGTGGCCAGGTTCTGGGCAACCCCCTACAAGGCACCCCTGGTGAAATGGGGCACGCGCCTGCATGACCAGTTCATGCTGCCCACTTTCGTAAGGAACGACCTGGCTGATGTGGTGGCCGATCTTCAGGCCGCCGGGTTCAACTTTCAACTCGACTGGTTCGCACCGCACTTGGCATTCCGTTTTCCCAAGATAGGCGACTTCAACTGCCGCGGCGTGGAAGTGGAGCTGCATGGCGCACTGGAACCCTGGCATGTGCTGGGCGAGGAAGGCACGCAGGGCGGCACCGTGCGCTATGTGGATTCCTCCCTGGAGCGCATGGAAGTGAAACTGAAAAACTGGGTGGATGAACGCTACCTGCTGACCTGCAATGGGGTGAAAGTGCCCTTGCACTCAACCGGCACTGCCGGAGAATATGTGGCCGGAGTTCGATACCGGGCCTGGCAGCCCGCGAATGCCCTGCACCCCACCATTGGCGTGCATGCACCGCTGGTCTTCGACCTGATCGACACCTGGAACGGGCGCAGCCTGGGTGGCTGCCAGTACCACGTGGCCCATGCGGGCGGCCGCAACCACGAGGTGTTTCCGGTGAACGCATTTGAAGCAGAAAGCAGGCGACTGGCCCGTTTCAACCGCATGGGGCATACACAGGGCAATGTGCAGGTAAAAACTCCTGCTGCAAGACCCGAGTTCCCGTTCACACTGGATTTGCGGTGGTGTTAGGCCTTTACAATAGCTTTTCGGAAACATGACAGTGGCTGCAGTGAGCGCAAATCCCGAAAAACCGCAAAACGATCGCGAAGCACCCTGGCAGGAAAGCATCCTGAAAGGCACCAGTGCTTACTACAGCGAACTGTCCACCAAGGGCATGCTGCGGGAGGCCTGGGCCGATTTTGTCAGCAGGTTGCCGCAGGCGGGTCTTTCAGAGCACCTGGATGCCAAGCTGAATGCACTGGCCAAGCAGATCCGTGACAATGGCATTACCTACAATGTTTACGCAGACCAGGTGCAGGGTGCTTCACGCCCCTGGTCCCTGGACCTGCTGCCCCTGCTGATTGACCGGGAAGACTGGGCGGTGCTTGAGCAGGGCGTGGCCCAGCGTGCCAGGCTGTTGAATGCCATGATGGTGGATGCATACGGTCAGCGCAGCCTGCTCAAACATGGCCTGCTTCCTGCAGACCTGGTGTATGGCCATGCGGGATACCTTCCCCAGATGCAGGGTGTGAAACCTGTCAACAGTGTGTGGCTGCACATGGTGGCCTTCGACCTCGGCAGAAGCCCGGACGGGCGCTGGTGGGTGATCAACCACCGCATCCAGACCCCTTCGGGCCTGGGTTATGCGCTTGAAAACCGACTCAGTATCTCGCGCAGTTTCAGCCGGGCCTTCCGGGACATGCAGATCCAGCACCTTGCTGGCTTCTACCGCGACTACATCGACGGTATCCGCAGGCTTTCACCGAAGGGCGACAATGCACGAATTGCCCTGCTGACCCCCGGCCCTTACAACGAGACCTATTTCGAGCACACCTACCTGGCCCGCTACCTGGGTATTTCCCTGGTGGAAGGAAATGACCTGACCGTGCGCAATGACCGGGTTTTCCTGAAAACAGTGAATGGGCTTGAACCAATCGACGGCCTGATCCGCCGAACGGATGACCAGTGGCTTGACCCCCTTGAACTGCGGGAGGACTCCCAATTGGGCGTGCCCGGTCTGTTGCAGGCCATCCGCAGGGGCGGCGTGGTCATGGCCAACATGCCGGGTGCAGGCTGGCTGGAAAGCCCCGCCATTCATGGCTTCATGCCGGGGATTGGACAGCATTACCTGAAAGAGGATCTGCTTCTGCCCAGCGTACCAAGCTGGTGGTGTGGTGAATCGCCCGCATGGGCACAGGCCAGTGAACGACTGAACAACCTGGTGATCAAGGCCACCGGCCCCAACCGCCGTGGTCGCACCATGGAATCAATCATGGGGTCGGAACTTGACGAAGCAGGCAAGCGCAACTGGCTGTCAAGAATCAGCCAACGACCTTCACAGTTCACCCTGCAGGAACTGATTCCACTTTCCCGCGTTCCCATCTGGACTTCCGGCGGCAAGGTGCAGGAGCGGGCCATGATGCTGCGGCTGTTTGCAGTCACCGATGGCCAGGGCAATTACACGGTGATGCCCGGCGGCCTGACCCGCGTGGCCGGCGACCAGCATGGCATTGTCAGCATGCAGAAAGGTGGCACCAGCCTGGACACCTGGGTTCGAAGTGGTGAGCCGGTTGAACGCACCACCAACCTGAAAGAGAAACTGCTGGCCAAAGACCTGAAAGCGCTAAGGAGGCCAGTTTCCAGCCGGGCTGCTGAACATTTGTTCTGGCTGGGCCGCTACACTGAACGCGCAAGCTTTTCACTGCGGCTTCTGTTGCGGGCGCAGTCACTGTTCAATGATGAAGAATACCTGGACCCGACCACGCTGGGCTTGCTGCATGAACTGTGTGGCAAACAGGGCCTGAGCGATGAGTTTGATCCATCCGCCCCGAAATCACAGGATGAACTGGAAGCCAATATCCTGGAACGCCTCTGGTACCAGACTGGCGTCAGCATGGCACCTGCACGTGGACTTGCAGGTCAGTTGAATGGCCTGGCGAGTGTGGCCGGGCAACTGCGGGAGCGCCTCAGCAGCGACCATTGGCGTTTGCTGAATGATTGCGCGAAAGTGCTGGCCCAACCGCCAGGCGTAAACCCGCACCGAAGCCTGCCATCCAGCACACTGGAACAGATCCAGCTTTATTTGCTGGCCATGCACGGCGAACAGAGTGACCACATGACCCGGGACCACGGCTGGCGTTTCCTTCAACTTGGGAGACAGGTGGAGCGCCTTTGCGGCGCCTGTGACTGCCTGCTTTCACTGACCAGCCTGCCGGGGCGCGCGGGTGAACATGGGCTTTCATTGGCGATTGCATTGGCAGACAGCACGATCACCTACCGGTCAAGATACCAGCATCGCTTCGAGTGGTTGCCCACACTTGACCTGTTGATTTTTGATGAAGATGCGCCCTATGCAGTTCGCCGTATTCTCTACAAGCTGGACATTGTGATCGACCGCCTGCCTGGCGACATCAGTCCGATCCGGCAACTTCTTGATGGTGTTTACAGGAATGGTGACATGCCAGAGGGGCTCAGCCTTGAAGCGCTACAGCCCCCCTTCCCTGCCGAGACAGGCCGTAAACTGCGTGCCTGGTTGCAGGAATTGCTCGACACAGCCTACAAGATCTCTGACCTGGTGGGTGCCCAATATTTCAGACTGGCCGAATTGCCTGACCAGGTAATCCAGGGACGATGATTCCATGAGTGATTCGATGAACCGCCCCGTGACAAGAAAGGTGATTCACGTCACCGAATACGACTATCAGCAACCCGCCGAATGTTCGCAACAGATCTGCATTCTTCAGCCGCAGGAAGGTGCTGCCGTGCAGGCTGGGCCTTTGAGGAAGGGACAGAAACTGGTGGCCCACTCCCTGAAGATCCGCCCGAACCCCTCCACTGTCAGCAGCAGCACTGATGCATTCGGGAATGTGGTTCACCATTTCGAAATGAGCTATCCGCATGACCACCTGGAGGTGATCAGCGAAAGTGAACTGGAAATGAGTGGCTTCCTGCACACAGGCTCAATTGATCAACTGGCGAGTCCTTCATGGAATTCGCTGGTGGGCCAGTTGCGTTACCAGGCAGGCCAGATGATTTCCGATGATCACCAGTTCCGGTTCGAATCCAAGCATGTGCCCATGATTGACTCCCTGAGGGATTATGGAAGCCTTGATTTCTGGCCTGAACGACCGGTGGTGCAGGCTGCGCAGGCATTGATGCAGCGAATTTTCCGGGAGTTCACATACCGCAGTGGTTCCACCACCATTCAGACCACGGTGGAGGAGCTGATGCAGCGGCGTGAAGGTGTTTGCCAGGATTTTGCGCATGTGATGCTGGCTGTACTCCGAACACTTGGACTTTCTGCAAGGTATGTGAGTGGCTATATGCTGACCGAACCACCGCCTGGGCAGCCCAAGCTGATGGGAGCGGATGCCAGCCACGCCTGGGTGTCTGTTTGGTGCGGACCGGAAGTTGGCTGGGTGGATTTCGACCCCACCAACAATCAGTTGCCAGACACCCGATATGTGACTGTGGCTGTGGGGCGGGATTATGCGGATGTGCCGCCAGTCAGGGGCGTGGTGCACGGCGGTGGGCAGCATGCGCTGAAGGTGGCGGTGACGGTGTTCTGACGTCAGCCTGCCTTGTTGCAGGCTTACTGCACGTATGACATCAGTCTGCCTGTTTTTATTGCTCCCCGCACGTGTGGCTTCACCCCGCCTAGTCGGGCTTTCCATCCCTTCTTGATTGCTGGCTCGGGGCATGCGAAACGCCAGAGCGTCTTCGCATCGCTTGCTTCGCAAGCGCCCCTCGCTGCGCATCAAGCGGGAAGCCCGCCTGAATCGGCAGGCCGAATGCCACATCGCGCAGTGAGCTGAACACGTTGGCGATCAGGACGCAATGTCTCGTACAGAATGCGACAAAACTTTGACCTGGCCTGCAGGATCTATCTCGAAATGGTACTCGCCTTCAGTCAGATTCACCTGATAGACAAAACGACCTTGAACTGTTGAACCCCTGAGTTTGATTTCGTAGAAACAGCCTTGAGTTTCTGCACAACCCTCCTGAAACAGGAAATGGCTGGTAGCCTCGTCTATCCATCCAGTCTGGATTTCTTTTTTTGCGAATTGAATTGAAATGGGTTTGGACCCGGATTCGCAAAAGTTTTCTGTCAAAAGTACATCATCAGATTTGAAGATCAACTGGCATTCATTTTTCGCAACAAGGAATAACCTGTCAGCCAACTGCTGGTTGGAAACGGAGCATGCGGACGACAATTGAAGAAGTAATAAAAGTGGCAGCAGCTTCAGGCTTTGCATGACTGTTCCTTTTCAAGGAAACGGGAGGGATCAATAGATACTCCGTTGACGGTCACTTCAAAATGAATGTGATTACCAATGCCCTTGTACTTGACTGTCAAATCCTGAGCAAAACCGATCAACTCGCCTTTCTTCACGGCTTTTCCTGCTATTTCCTTGATTGGATCGAGATAAAAAAGTTTGACTGAATAGCCTTGAAATTGACCCGATCCATCAATTACCAAGCCTTTGTATCGATTATCCGATTTATAAGGCAAAGTAATGCGAACCACCTTCCCGGATATGGGGGAATAAACCTCACTG
>DASUDJ010000264.1:0-9052 GCA_036275635.1 Limnobacter sp.
CCACCACTTCCCCCGAATTTTCCAGCATGCCTGAAGCCATTTCCCTGCCGCTCATGTTCAGCGCGCGCTGGGCACGTGGCATGGAGAACTGTTCAACCACTAGCCCAAGTGTCTGCAACCTGTCATCCAGATCCTCGCCAACCTCCCGACTGTCTCTTTCGAAATCACCCAGATCATTGATGGCTTGTTGAAGGGAACGCCCAATGGTGCTGCTGGCACCCTGAACGGAAAACGCCTGTGCAGACAGGTTATTGCCGCGCTGTTTTTGCTGGCTGACAAACTGGTTGGCAGCCGAAAGCGTGGTTCTTGACTCTTCCAAGACCGCTGCCGCGGACACCAAAGCCAAGCTGTTAGACGCCCTGTTCATGGTCAGGGTGTTGTTGAACCATCCCATTTTGCTTTCCTCATGAGTTGAAAGCGCTAGGTAGCGTGGAGATTTGCTTGGTTCCAATACAACTCAGGCCTGCGCAGCCTTCTCCAGTTCTGCAACCATCCTCGCCACACGATCGCTGAGTTTTTCCGTGCTGACAGTTTCACGCAGGCGTTCGATCAACAGGGGAAATGCAAAGGGCGTAGGCTTGTCGATTTGCCGGAACGCGAGTGTTTTCGACCTGATCGATTCCAATGCTTTTTCCATGCGCTGCAAATCCAGCTCCTGCTCAAGCGCCTCCCGCTGGGCCTGGTCCAGCAGCAGGTTGCCCTGGTCATGCTTTTTGAATACCTCGAAAAACAGACCGCTGGAGGCTTGCAGTTGTTTTGCACTTTTTCCAGCCCCCGGAAAGCCTTGAAACACCAGGCCTGCGATGCGGGCAATTTCACGGAAACGGCGCTGGGCCAGTTCAGACGCATTCAGGCAATCCAGCACATCCTGGAAAAGATTGTCGCCACTGAAAAGAGGTGAGTGAGCAAGGCTGTCGGCGATCCATTCCTTCCAGTCCACCGGTTCTGCGCTCAGCAATTCAAAGCCATAGTCATTCATGGCAATTGAAAAGGTGCCAGGCTTGTGGCGCGATGCCCGCCAGGCCAGCAGACTGGCCAAGCCAATGTGCACAGTGCGCCCTTCAAACGGATACACGAACAGGTGATGACCTTCCTTGCTGTGCAGTTCTTCGATCAGCAGGTTGGAGGTATTGGGCAGTGCACTCCAGCGCATCTGCAAGGCAAGTAAACTTTCCAGTGCGCTCAATTCCGGCAGGGACGGCTTTCTCCCACTGGAAATGGCCTTGTGCGCGAGCTCCAGCATTTGCAGGGAGGCCTGTGCAAGCTCGCTGCTCAACGGCATTTTTCCACCCTGCCACTGTGGAACGGTGGCCTTCTTTCGGTCGGCCTTTCGCACATAGGCTGTCATGTCGCGCACCTTCACCAGCTCAAGCACGCGGCCTGCAAAGCTGAAGCAGTCGCCTGTTTTCAAGCGGGCAATGAAACCCTCTTCAATCGTGCCCAATTTGCCACCAGTCATCCAGGCCACATTCATGGCAGCATCAGAGACAATCGTACCCACCGACATCGCATGCCGACGGGCAATGTCACGGCGGGGCACGCGGTAGATGCCCTCTTCATCCGGTGCGATGCGCTGGTAATCCGGATAGGCAGCCAGGCTGTCGCCGCCCTTCTCCACAAAAGCCAATGCCCAGTCGAACTGCGCACGCGACAGGTTTTCATAGGCCTTGGTGGTGCACACTTCCGCATACAGTTCATCAGGTTTGAAACCGGTGCCCATGGCCACCGTCACCAGGTGCTGAACCAATACATCCAGTGGAATCTGCGGGCTGTAGCGACATTCAATCTGCTTGTGTTCTGCTGCAAAACGGGCTGCGGCCGCCTCCACCAGTTCAAGTGCATGGGTGGGGACCACGGTAATCCTGGAAGGCCGCCCCGGGGCATGGCCGGAACGCCCGGCACGTTGCAACAGCCGCGCCACGCCCTTCGGCGAGCCAATCTGTATCACCCTTTCCACGGGCAGAAAATCCACACCCAAATCAAGCGAGGATGTGCACACCACGGCTTTCAGTGCACCGTTTTTCAGGCCCTGTTCTACCCAGTCCCGAACGGTTTTATCCAGCGAGCCATGGTGCAAGGCCAGCAGGCCTGCATATTCGGGCCGTGCATCCAGCAGGGCCTGGTACCAGATTTCCGCCTGTGAACGGGTGTTGGTGAACACAAGCGTGGAAGAGGATTGATCCAGTTCCTTCGCCACGAACTCAAGCTGGGTCAGGCCCAGGTGCCCACCCCACGGAAAGCGGCCAAATGAGGGCGGAATCAGGCTGTCGATCACCAACTGCTTTGGCAACTTGCCCTGTACCAATGTTGATTTGGCCTTCTCGCCCAAGGGGTGCAGCAACACCTCCTTGGCCACCTGCAAATTGCCCAATGTTGCACTAAGCCCCCACACCTGCAGGCCAGGGTTCAGGCGGGCCAGTCTTGCAATCGCTAACTGCAGTTGCACACCCCGCTTGTTGCCCACCAGTTCATGCCATTCGTCCACCACCAGCACCTGCAGCCTGCTCAGGTTCGGCATGCTGCTGGCACGGGTGAACATCAGGGTGAGGCTTTCCGGTGTGGTCACCAGGGCAAAGGGCGGCTTGCGCAGAATTGCGGCACGGGCAGCCGAATCGGTGTCACCGGTTTGCAAAGCCACTTCGCAATTGCCCACCAGGGCAGCGGCTGATTTCTGCAGGGCCCTTGTGCTGTCTGCTGCAAGGGCCCGCATGGGCGTAATCCACATCACACGGGTTGCAGCGCCACGGGGTTGGGGCAACTGGGCCAGCCGCAACAGGGCACCCAGCCACACCGCCAGTGTTTTACCCGCTCCGGTGGTGGCATGCAGCAGGCCACTGTGGCCTTTCTGAAAGGTATTCCACACCTGCAACTGGTAATCGAAGGGTTGCCAGCCTTGCTGTTCAAACCAGGCCTGTACATTCTGCTGGCTCAACTGGGAAAGGGGAGGCGCTGCACTGGCCGGTAGTTTCGGGCCGGTTTCCGGCACTTCAGGTGATGAAACCTTTCCAGCCTTGTCAGCCGCCCTTTTTTTCCTGCGCAGCGCTTTCAACTGGGTGCCCACATTCGGGCCGGGTGGAATGCCGCGAAATTCAGACATGCAAAGCCCTGCAACAAACAACAACACTTGATTTTGCCATGAGTGTGATGCCTCAAGCGGTCATCCGGTAGGGCTACGGGTTTTGTATTCTCCTGTTTGCAGGCTAGCCCTCACCACCTTTTTTCATGGAGACCAATTCATGTTCATTTCAAAGAAAATCATGGTCTTTTTCCTGGCCCTGCAGCACAAACCGGCAGGGCCGGATTCTGTCAACACCCAGACATTGAGGTCGCAAGGAATTCAAACAAACGTTTGATTTTTTTCAGACCGCTTTGCTATGATGGTTGCCCACATCATCAGACAACAGGGGCGCATCATGCCGAACAACAACACGATCAAGATTGGCGGAGCATGCGGCTTCTGGGGGGACAGCAGCCTGGGTACAGAGCAGCTGCTACAGGTTCCCGGTATCCAGTACATCACCTACGATTACCTGGCCGAACTGACGCTGGCCATCATGGCCGGCATGCGCATGAAGAACCCGGAGCATGGCTACGCGCTGGATTTCATCGATCTCATGAAAAAGGCCTTGCCAATTGCCAAGGCAAAAGGCATCCGGATTGTGGCCAACGCTGGTGGCCTGAACCCGTCGGCCTGTGCAACCGCCTTGCAGAAAGCGATGGAGGAGGCGGGCCATGCGGTGAGTATTGGCGTAGTCAGCGGAGATGATGCGAGCGCTTCACTTGCAAAATTGCGCAAGGAAGGCACTGACCTGAAAGACATGCAGACGGGTGCAAACGCCCCTGCCTTCTTCCTGACCGCCAATGCCTACCTGGGTGCATTTCCAATTGCTGCAGCGCTTGAGGCAGGGGCGGACATCGTGATCACGGGCCGGGTGGTGGACAGTGCCATGGTGCTGGGCGCGCTGATTCATGAATTCAAATGGACACCAACGGACCTTGACCAACTTGCCCAGGGCAGCCTGGCTGGCCACATCGTGGAATGCGGTGCACAGGCCACAGGTGGATTGTTCACCGACTGGAAGCTCGTGCCCGACTGGGCCAATATTGGTTACCCGATCGTGGAAGTGGAAGCCGATGGCAGCTTCGAGCTTTTCAAGCCCGAAGGCACCGGGGGATTGGTGAACCGGGCTGTGGCTACAGAGCAGTTGCTGTATGAAATCCACGACCCGGCCAATTACGCCCTGCCCGATGTGGTTTGCGACTTCACCACTGTCAACATCGAGGACACGGGGCCTGGCAGGGTAAGAATCAGCGGTGCAAGAGGCAAGGCTCCCAGCAAATACTACAAGGTGTGTGCCACCTATCCAGAGGGCTTCCGCTGCATTGGCCTGCTTTCAATAGTTGGCTTTGAAGCGGAGGCCAAGGCCCGCCGCACAGGCGAGGCGATTCTTGAGCGTACCCGGGCCATGTTCAAGCGGCAGGGCCTGGCCGACTACCTGCGCACTTCGATCGAAATCATTGGAAGCGAAACAGACCTGGGCCCGCATGCACAAGTGAAACTGGGCCATGAAGCCTTGCTTCGCATTGCAATTACCCATGCAGACAAAAAGGCAGCCGGAATATTTTCAAGGGAAATTGCGCCTGCCGGAACCAGCTATGCAGCAGGCACCAGCGGAAACTTCGGCATGGGCCGCCCCAACGTAACCCCACTGGTCAAGATGTTCAGTTGCCTCGTACCCAAAAACCTGCAGGCTGCGCAGGTCAGCGTGAATGGCCAACTGCTGGACTATCGGGAGCCTGAGCATCCAGCCGGTGCGGAACAGGCGCTTTCCAGGGCCGTTGGCAAAACCCGGGCAGTCACCGTGCCCCAGGAAAAGCACCCTCTTCAACTGATCGAGCTTGCCCATGGCCGCAGTGGTGACAAGGGTGACACCAGCAACATTGGCATCGTGGCCAGAGACCCGGAAGACTGGCCGCTGCTTCAGGCGCTGCTGACACCGGAGGCCATCCGGACATGCATGGGTCACCTGGTGAAAGGTGAAATCGAGGTGTTCGAGCTTCCCGGGCTGCATGCATTCAATGTCGTGATGAAAGGCGCACTGGATGGCGGGGGAATGACATCCATGCGGAATGACCCGCTGGGCAAGGGCATGGCCCAACTCCTGCTGTGCATGACGGTAGGAGACCTTGTTGCCTCACCCGAATGAACGCTCCACCCTGTGGGGCAACCCCCTGACAAGTTATGTTTTTCTGACAGCACATCTCCGATAACAGGAGGGTAAGGCGCTGATTGCCGCGCCTGCAACTTCCCAATTTCGGAGAGACATGATGAAACTCAAGCAACTTGCTATCGCCGCTGCAATGACCTGTTCTTTCACACTACCCAGCGCTGCGAAAGCGTCGGAAACAGCCACATTGAATGGTTGGGGCGCCTTGTTTGCCGCAGCGCATGCAGGCCAGAGTGCTGCAGCCCAGGGGCAGGCACAGGGCGAGTTCAAGCTGGATCTGTTCAAGCGCCAGCCCGCACCAGCGACCCAACCAGCGCCTGAAGCCATGCCGTCCCCAGCACCGGCCCCTGAACCAACCCCGGTCGCACAGGCACCCGACATGGAACAACCTGCCACAGGGGATCAGACTGCCTCAACTGGCAATGCGGTCGGCGAGTCTGCTGAAGCAGGTCAGCAACAAGGCAGCCAGGCCATGGCCAGCGCCAATGCCAGCCTTCAAGCCACTGTGACAGTAAGCGGAGAGCAGCTTGGCAAGGTACTGGACAAGGTCGACAGTGTGTACCAGGCAGCAGGTACAGTGGTGGATGGTGCGGCTGAGCGAGTATCAGGCACCCTGCAAGGCCTGGCCGGAATGGGCAATGGTGCAGGCCTGACCAGCAATCTTTCGCAATCAGGAAACCTGAATGTTGCTGGACTTGCATCCGCCAGCATGGCCAGCAGCCTGGGCGCAACAGCAAGCGTGATGAATGCCGGCCAGTTGGGCGCAATCAGCGCAGTCACTTCCGGCTTGATCCAGAGCATCATTGCGGCTCGTCCCGCTTCGCTGACAAGCCTGCTGCGCTGATTCACCTGCGCGACAAACCCCAGTCCGATTGGGCTGGGGTTTTGTTTTCTCAAGCCTGCTGGTGGTTCAGAAAAAATGCCACAACCTTGTCAGCCAGAGTGTCAAGGCTGTCGCCCCGCTTCTGCTTGTACCAGGTCACCATGAAATTCATTGCGCCCAGCACCATCAATCGGGCGAAGCGTGGGTCCCCGCCCATGAATTGCTCCGCATGCAGGCCATTCACGGCCTGCTGCCAGATCGCATCATATTCATCCTTGGTCGCAATCAGCCTGCGCTGGTGAACTTCATCCAGGCAGCGCCAGTTGTAAAGCATCACCGGGATGAAATCATTGCCGTCTTCCAGGATGATGCTCAGGTGCACCCGAACCAATGCACGGAATTGCTCATCAGCCTTCAAACCCGGCTTCACAACAGCCCGGGTTTTCTCAAGGCCCTGCCGCAGGCCCTCTTCCACCACCGCCACCAGGATGTCCTGCTTGCTGGCAAAATGGTAGAACGGGCTTCCGCATTGCATACCCACCGCATTGGCAATGGCCCGCATGCTGGCACCATCGTAACCCTTGTCACGGAACAGCTTGGCTGCTGCCCGCACAATGTCGCCCCGGCGGCCATCATCATGTTTCTGTTCTTTCAGTACTCTAACCACAGCCCAGTCCCTTGTTATGTTGTCAGGTTGATCGCCATCCATTGGTGCGGAATACCCACTTCCATGTGGGGCTCGCCCAGCGGGGCAAAACCATGTCGACTGTAAAAACCAATTGCATGCTGTTGTGCGCTCAGGCGTACCTGCAGCATTTGCTGCTGCCTGGCCACTGCCAGCAAGGCAAGCAGCATGGCGCTTCCAATTCCCTGGCTTCTGAATTCAGGGAGCACCGCCATGCGGCCTATTTTTCCTTCGGGCAATAATCTGGCAGTGCCGACGGCCTGCTGGCCTAGCCAGGCCACTGCATGGATTGAAACCGGGTCATGCACATCCCATTCCTCCGATTCATCTATGCCCTGTTCCTTGATAAAAACAGAACGGCGAATGGAACTTGCCCACTCGCCGTTGATCAACCAATTGGAACAATCAATCCGGATCAACGGATGGATCAGCCCAATGCGGCGAATTCAGCGTCAACTGCTTCCAGCATTGCAGGGGTAATCAAGCCACCTGAGAAGTTGGCCACGACGGCCAGGGGGAAGCCTTTGCCCATCCCGATTTGAGGATGTGTTGAAATACCTGGCATGTGTTTTTCCAGAATTGCGGCGGTTTCGGGGTTGTCCAGCAAATCGCCCAGTTTGGATTGGGTAGAGAAAGCCATGAAAATCGTCTCCTAGAGTGGAAGGGTGAATGCATAATTCAAACAAACGCTTGAATTATTGCCTCATTCTAGACCAAGAACTGGCTCGCTGTAACGCTTTTTCAACAGAGCCACCGCCTTTGCATGGATCTGGTCGGTTTCAGCCCGGCTTGACACGGACATCTGCAGGTTCCGAACCAGGCCGTCTTTCAGGCTGTACACCCAGCCATGCACAGTCAGGTCCTGCCCTCGCTCCCAGGCATCTTCAATCAGGGTACTTTCACACAGGTGCTTCACCTGCTCAATCACATTCAATTCACAAAGCTGATCCAGGCGCTGCTGCTCAAGACCGGTGTCGCTCGTCACCAGGTTGTGTCGCCGGGCCAGCTGGTGTATCGGGCGCACCCAGGCGTCGGCCAGGCCCACGCGGTCGCCCCGCATGGCCATTCGCACACCGGAACAGCCGTAGTGACCACACACAATGATGTGCTTCACCTTCAGGATTTCAACTGCAAACTGGGTGGCTGACTGGCCATTCAGATCACCATGGAACACCTGGTTGGCCACGTTGCGGTGAACGAATACCTCGCCGGGCTGCAGGTTCACGATGGTGTTGGCCGGCACTCGGCTGTCGGAGCAGCCAATCCAGAAATATTCCGGTGATTGCTGGTTTTCCAGGCGCTTGAAAAAGTCGGGGTCCCGGTCGACCTGGGCGCTGGCCCAGGTGCGGTTGGCATCAAGCAGGTGTGAAAGGTCGTTGGTCACGAAAATGGCCTATTGAACGCAGGAGGCCCATTCTACTGCTGCCAGTGGCACCTGGGCCGGCTGGCCGCCGAAGCAGCGGCTTTTGCCTTGGCAAATACTTACTGAACCTGCGACACGTAACTGATGGAAACCACATCATCCGGGCTGGCACTGCTGCGGCCTTTTGTGTAGCCAAACTGCAATGCGGAGGCTGAATCAAGTGAATACAGGGCAGAAATTGCCCGCTCCCTGCGCTTCTCCGCCCCGACCAGCAATTCATCACGCTGAGTGGTGGTCAGGTTCACGAAAAGGGACTTGCCGAGCGGGAAATTCACACCCACGGTACCGTAATTGCCATCCTGAAGGGGAAGTTCAGGTGTGTCGCCATAGTACTGGCGGCCAAGCACGGCGGTCAGCCCGAAACCGTTGTTGAACCGATAAGCCAGTTCGGTCTGAATGCCATAGTCGGTCTTGCCAGTGCCAAGGCCCTTGTCTTCATTGCCTGTGGCAATTTTCACCAGGCCGGTGGCAGATGCTGCGAAGCCCTTGCTCTGGGGGCTACCAATTACATCCCGTGTGTAAGTGGCCACCATGTCACCCAGGCCCTGCTGATTGCGGCGGCTTGCAGCACTTGCACCGGCCACTGTGCCCGCCACCAGGGTACCCGGTCCTTCCAGGGAAATGTAGGGAACGAACAGGGATGCCCTGTACTCTTCACCCACCAATGTGGCACCCAGGGTGAATGACCTGGCCCGAATTTCCTGAGGCTGACCGAACTTTCCGGTCAGGCTGTCAAAACTGTAAGTCATCAGCAGGCCGGGGGGTGCAGCAAATGCTGCCGCACCTGACGCGCCCAATGCGCATGCCACCGCCGTTTGAATGAATAGTCGCCCCATGAACTGTCTCCTTTTTTCCAGACAGTATAGGGGCAAAGTTCAGCTTGTCGAACTACT
>DASUDJ010000265.1:0-2652 GCA_036275635.1 Limnobacter sp.
GAAAGCCCGGCGTGACCCAGTGGCCTGTGGCGTCAATCACCTTTGCCGTGCCGTCATGCTGGATTGGAGATTCGCTGACCAGTGCCACCTTTCCATCCTTGATGGCCAGGTTGCAGATCCGGGAAGGTGCACCAGTGCCATCAAAATAACGGCCATTGTTGATCACCACATCAAATGCGGAAGCAGCCATGTTTTGTCTCCAATCCTGTTTTTTCTAAATGTAACAAGAAATCTTGTCGAATTGGAAGTTTTTTGAAAGATGACTGCTTCAACACATTCAGGGCCGCGAGTAAAGCACTTCCTTGCTGCCTGCGGGCAGGCTGATCAGGTCCCCATCCTCACCGATCCGGAAAGGGCCCGGGAAGATACTTTCAGCATTGCCCAGGAATATTTCACGCAAGGGTCTCAGCGGCAGGGGAGGCACGATGTGGCTCAAGACCACCTGGCCCACACCCGCTTCCCGGGCCAGTTGGGCAACCTGTTCCGGCGTGGCATGGTAGCCGGGAATATCGGCGAATATCTTCGCCAGGCGGGTGCGCTTGTTGTCCAGCGCAACCTGCTGCAGGCGGCCCACCAGTTCCGGGCTGAGGGCCTCATGAATCAGCAGGTCAGCATTCTTTGCCGCATCCTTCACTTGATTATCCGAAGTGGTGTCGCCGCTCAGCACCACCACGCGGCCCTTGTATTGGATCCGATAGCCCACAGCCGGACTGACCGGTGAATGATTCACCTGGAATGCCTCGATCAGCAGATCAGGCTGTTGCAGCACCACCGTGTATTCGCCCCGGTTCACGGTGAATTCATTCACATCAGCGCCGGCCAGTTCGGGCGGCATGGTTTCCTCGCCATGGTGTTCTGTGCGGTAGGCGGTGTCAGCCGCATAGGCTTTCTGGAAACCGCGAACCATGCGATCAATGCCTTCTGGCCCATGCACGGTCAGCCGTTTTCCGTCCGCCTGCTGGGCCCAGCGGGTCATCAACACTTCACCCAGGCCATCAATGTGGTCCGAATGGAAGTGGGTGATGAATATGCCTTTCAACTGGCCTGTAGAGAAGCCCATCGTGTTGATCTGCTTTGCTGAACCACTGCCGCTGTCAAACAGGTACATGTTGCTTCCGGCCACCACGAAGGTGCAGGGTGCCGACCTGGCCGGGTCTGGAAAGGGCGAGCCGGTTCCGCACAGGCCCACATGCAGGCCGTCCTGCAGTTGGCTGATCGGATTCTGCATGCGCTGGCTGGCAATTTTTTCCACCAGTTGAAGCGCCAGGTGGCTGCGGTTGAAAAATGCGAATGCACCCAGTATCAGCAGGAGCAGTAAAAGCCCCGCCACAATTTTTTTCATGTTGATGAGGCCCTGTTCTATTTTGGTTTGCTTTCAACCCAGATCGGTGAGCTCCAGGCTCTTTCCTGCTGGGTGATGAAGCGGAAGTCGCCGCGGAATGAACCCGGTTCGCCTTCTATCCGGCAGCAGCCTTCATAGCCTGCAAAGCCGCTTTGCGCGGAAAACAGGCCATTGCCCGGCTGCAGGGCTTCGCATTGCACTCCCTTGGCTGTGCACATGCGGGTGGTCCACCTGCAGGAGTTGTTTTCCAGTGCCCGGGCGTAATAGCTGGCGCCCGTGCTGGGGTTGAACTGCTTGTCCTGGAACACGGCACACATCTGTTCAGGCCCTTTCAGCTGGATGCTGCAGTCAGAGTTCGGTTGGGGTGCATTCCTGTTCTCGGCCAGTGTCAGCACCTGCTGTTTCAGTTCACCCTTGCTGTCTGCCCAGGTCTTGATCAGCTCCAGCCTTTGCAGCGGCACGCCGGGGTCTTCACCACCGGGGTCCTGTACTGCATAGGCCACGATGTAGGGGCCACTGCTGTTGGCAACCGCGCCATTGGTCGGCTTGATGTTCAGCACACCGCCCATGGGTACACCATCCACCAGGCCTTCTTCAATCGGGCTGACACCTGCCGCCAGTTGCTCGCAGATGTTGGCTGGGAAGGGCTTGCTGGACGCCAGTGTGCGGATGCGCATGCGCGAGCCGGACGTGGCAAAGGTTTCCCGGCGCTTCAGGGCTGCAAAAATTTCCTTGCGGGTGTTTTCCCGGGCCCACACACCGGCCAATCCACCCGGGGTGAAATTCGAGGCCACTGGATTGAACACCCGGTCGGCACAGTTGTTTGGGTCGCTTGCAGATTCCGCACTGACTGGAATTTTGAAACCCGTGACTGAATCGGTGGGCAGGGGTTGCTGACGGCACTCCCAGTTGCCCAGTGCTTCATTCGGCTCATCATCCAGCACACCACCGTGGCCGGAATTCCTGGCGAATTTCGCCTTGTCAGTGTTGCCTGCGATGCCATTGTGCGTGTCGCTGGAGCCAATGAAGCCGTACTGGTAAGGGTTCACGCCCAGCTTGCGTTGCAGGACCTGGCCCTCGGGCAACACATTTCGTGCATAGTCCAGTGGTGCAGTGCAGTCGGCTGGTGTGGATCCTCCAATGTCGCTGCCTGTGCAGGTGCTGCTTGCATGGATGCTTTTGCCTTTGCCCTGCAGCCGGTTCACCTGGCAGAACAGGGGGTCGGTGGCTTTGCCCTTGCACACCCGGGCGCACTCGGCGGGGTCGTCTGCCGCGCCCTTGCACAGGGTTTTCCATTCTTCGAATCCGCA
>DASUDJ010000266.1:0-4320 GCA_036275635.1 Limnobacter sp.
TTCCTTTACAGGATCATTCTGATCAGCCTGTTATGCCTGGTGGGCCTGGGCAAACCAGCCGCTGCGGAAGTGTACGTGCTTGCCTCGGTTGCACAGCCACTGAATGAAATCGAGTTGAAAGAGTTGCGCAGTATTTACAAGGGTCGGCTAAGCCAGATTAACGGCCAGCGACTGGTGCCCCTGAATATCGTGAGCGGCACGGCAGATCGTGAAGAATTCCTGCAACGGATTATTGGCTCGACCGACCTGGATTACACAGGCTACTGGCATGTGCGCCGCTACACCGGCCAAGGCACCCCACCCCGGGAGGTGGGAAGCCATGATGAACTCTTTTCAAGCCTGAAGCGGAATCCTGAAACCATCGGCTACCTGTGGATGCCGAATGGAATGAAACCGCGCCTGCCTGAAGGTTTGAAAATCATCAGGCTGAAATAAGCGCAAACCCGGCCACGGGGAAATGGCCTTGCTCGCCCGGGGCGATTCGATTCAGGTTTTTGTATGGCCCTTGCTCAGGGGCAACCACCAGGTAAAACCGAACACCAGTGTTTTCAAGGCCACGAGGCCGAAAGGTAAATTCAAAGCCCGCAGCTTTTGGGCCGCCAAGGGTATTTCAAGCACATGGGCCAAGAGAATCAGACCGGCAAATGGCAGCAGGAACGGCCAATTGAATCCTGAGATGTGAATGATGGGTACTGCAATCCAGAAACCCACAAGCCCTGCCTGCAGGGCATACCAAAACTGCTGCCTTTTCATGCCGAATCTCCTTGTTGTAATAGGCATTCAGCGAGTGTAACTCAAACTCAACGACTTAATACCGCAGTATTAAAACAATCCATGTTATCCACCTGAACCACCACTTCATTCACACCCAAACCCAACAGGTCCAGCAACGCATCCAGTCGCCCACCAACCAGGCCCAGTGCGGTTCGAACAGGAGAGTTTGCGGACAGTACACTCAGAACTGGTTGAAGCGGCGCAAGCCCCAGGTTCAGTTGCGTCAACAGGTTGGGCAAACCCTGCTGGGCCTCGAAACTGTATCTGCCTTCCAGCACGGGGTCGGGATAACCATCAAACCGGAGATTGGACGCACTTTGCACAGTCAGGTTCGAGGGAATGGGCGCAGGATCGATCAGCCCACCCAGCAAACCGCCCAGTGAGGGCAGGGAAGGAAGGTCAAGCAGCACATTGACAGGGGTAGAACGCACATCGGTGAACACCGCCGAGTCAGACTGGGGCAACCTGCATTCAATTTCCCGGACATCCACAGCGCCGCCGCCGACGGCAACGCTGAGGTCCACCACGCCATTCAGCTTGGTGGTCAGACTGACCTGCTCGCTGCGGGCGGTTGCAAGTATGCCGGAACCCACCCCCCGCTTGACGGCGATGAATAGCTGAGGTGGCTGGATAATCGTGGCCCTCACTGCATCACCGACGGACACCTGAAGCGTGCCGGCAGGTAGAAAACTTGCAGCCGACAAGGTTGCAGCGAACACGAGATTACCCAGCCGGACCGAGGCAGCTGGCAGATTGTCCCGGGTGGCCTGGTCGGCTGAAATAATTCTAGAAAGAGGAAAAGTGATATCCAGAACTGGAGATGTCATTGCACCGATAGGTGGACCATTAAAACCGGCAACTGCACTCCCTTTATCAATCAGCACCTTCGCCGAGACAGGCTCATTCAGCAGATCATTCAGATCAAGCGCACCGCCACTGCCTGCCACACCCAGGTTTTGCGCCAGTTGCCCCAGGTCCACCTGCAGGTCCGACTGCAGCAGACCTGCAAACCCTGCCAGGTTCAGATTCAACCTGACACCAATTTCATTCAACAGCGGAGACAATGCACCGCTGTTCAGATTGGCAGACAGCAGGTTGGTACCCACCAGGCCGGAAATGAAAGGAGTGACCGTGGCTTCGGCCACTGCAACCACGGTTTCATCACCCAGGAAGACTGCAGATACGTTTCGTGTAACCCGCACCAGGACGGAAAGCTGACAGGATTGGGCAGGCAGTAAAGTGTTGGTGCCTTTGATGTTGCAATTCACCTGGATGGAATCGGTTTCTGGATTCAGGCCATTGCGTGCTGCATAGTCAAGTGCTGACTGAAAGCCATTGTCAGCACCATCAATGTCACTGGCAGCTGCCTTGGCCGTGAGGTCGGCAATTCGCTGGACCTGCTCTTTCTGCCAGACAGCCTGCCCCAGGCCGAGCACGGCTAGCGCACCGACTGCCATGACCATGACGAACACGGTCAGCAGGGTTATTGCACCCGACTCTTGATGATGGTGTGGCTTGGTGTGGTGGACTGTCAGCATGACACCAGGTGTAGTGACCAATACGCCCGATTCTGCATGAATTTCACATTATTTCATATCCGGAGCAAACAGGTTTTCCGGCTTCAGATCATGATCAATACACTCTGGCGTTATTTGCCGTCTTTCAGGAACTTGCCCAGTATCCCACCACTTGGCCGAAGCCGGGCAACCAGGGCCTTGGCCACGCTGGCAATGATGTCCATGGTGGCAGCCACCCGGGAGGTTTGTGCATGTGCGCCCAGTTCAAGCAGGTTGGCCGGAGTGAGAGAACCCCTGTTGCCCTGGATGAGCACCACCCCGATGTCTGGGTCGGCCTGCTTGATGTGCTGCAGCACAGGGGATTTTTCAGCCTCGTCTGCATCCAGGAGCACCACTTTCACTGCATGCGTGTGAATCAGCGACAGTGCATCGGCCGGCGCAGCACAGGACAGCACTTTTTCAAACTGGTTTGAGTCCATCAACTGAGCCTCCAGCGCGCGCCGGGACTCATCATTCGCATCTACAATCAGCACCGTGGTCATTGCCCCCTCCCCGTGGCGTTCAGGGATTGTTTAGCAATTAAGGTGCCAGCGCCTTGATTCGGAAACTTCCTGTTTTGGTGCGAAAAAGCCTTTCAGCCGCGGCCCAGCATGCCGCGCACTTCCTTCCACAGGCTTTCGATTTCAGATGCTGCCTTGGAATTGGGCGCGAACTCCCCGACCGACTTGCCCAGGCCCACACTGATGATGAAATCATTTCGCTCATGAACAATGGTGCGGCAGATTTTCGCGGTGGCTTTCAACTGTTCAAACACGATTTCTGGCGTGCTGCTGAGCACTGAGGCCCCGTTGATCACCCAGGACACCTTGCTGCCTGCGTCGGAGGCCCATTCCAGGGTGCTGCTGGCGCTGTGAATGTCCAGTGGGCTGGCCTTGGTTGGAATGAGAACCAGGTCAGCATGCTGAAGCGCATCTTTCACCCATTTCTTGTCTGTTGGCGGCATGTCCAGAAAAACATAGTCGTAGCCGGCTTCCTCCAGTTCAGACAGCTCAATCAGGATGTCGTTGAAACCTGTTTTGCGAACTTCGGGATACTCCAGCTCACGAAGGGACTTCCAGAAACGGCTGGAGCCCTGTGGGTCCAGATCAAGCAGCGCCACTTTTTTCTTGCCCTGCTGGCTGGCCTGTGTGGCCAGGTTCAGGGACAAGGTGGTTTTACCGGCTCCGCCCTTGCGGCTGCTGATGATGATGGTTTTCATGGGAACTTCCTGTGGGCTGGCAAAATAGAAGAATATTAGGAATTTATTCTAACTTGCCCACACAGTGGGGGAAAAGATGCTCAATGCGTTCCGGCGTCAGCGGCATCTGGATGAATTGCCGGGTTTGCCAAAGCGAAACTTGATCAGTCATCATGCGGCTGCCCACCCAGCCATCCTGCCCGCCCAGCAGCACAAAATGGTTTTCATCCGGGTCGGACAGATCAGACAGGTGCCGACTTTGTGAACCATAGGCGGTTTCATCAAATCCACGTATCAGGTTGTGGGCATTTTTCATCAAGGTTTCCCTGGAGCCCGCAGCCGGAAAGGACTTGGAGGAAAACAGCTTGCCCAGCAAGGGCACATACCCCAGCACATGACGCAGGCGGATTTTGTGCAGGTTGCCCCACAACTGCCACGAACGGGACTGCAGCACCGCTTTTTCAAGGCACTCCGGGATGAATTGCTGGCGCTCATCTTCGGACAGCTTTTCAAGATCTTCCACCAGGCAGGTGGTGAGGTAAGTCCATTGATCCATCAACCCCGGCAGGCGGCCTGCGTGGCGCAAAACCGACAGGCTCTGCGCAATCGATGTGAGCAGGAATTCAAACTGCAAGGCTTCCATGCTGTCGGCCGTGTAACTGCCAACCCACGCATCAATTGAGTTGCACAACACTGCCTGTTCATTGCTCTTCGCATAGGGACGGCAATACCGGGCCAGTTCACTGGACAGCTTGCCAGCCAGCGGAGAAGTCACGTCCAGTTGAAGCGCCA
>DASUDJ010000267.1:0-2673 GCA_036275635.1 Limnobacter sp.
GAACTTTCGGGTATTGGGTATCACGCGCACATCCGCGCGCACCGGGTACACCGTGAAGCCTGCCCTTTCAAACCACATCACCGATCGGCCCATGTGGAAGGCGGAAGTAACCAGGGCAATGCGGGGTGCCTGGATACCCAGCATTTCCCGGGTACGCAGGGCATTCTCGAGCGTGGTCCTTGAGCGGTCCTCGATCAACAGCACCTCTTCAGGCACGCCCATGTCCATCATGAATTTCTTCATGCCCCGGGCTTCTGCTTCCAGCCGGGGGTCTGCCTCAAACAGGCCACCGCTCAGCACCATGCGCCTGCTGATGTCCTGTTTATAAAGCTGCGCACCCAGCCACAAGCGGTCGGCAGAATCATTCAGGTCAGGCAGGGTCCTGTATCCCTGAAACCGTCCTTCCAGACCACCGCCGAGCACCACGATCGCATCCACTTTTCCGGCGCCCCCACCTGGCAAAGGCCTGGAAGCCTCAAGCTGCCGTGCCTCTTCTTCCAGACTGCCAAACAGGTGGTCGGCCACCCAGGGCATGCTGAAAAACAGCAGTTGGGCCTGGGCCAGCACCAGCAGGGCTGTTCGCAGGCGGCGCCGACCAAAAAAACCGAGCAGCGCCAGCAGGCTGAGCACCAGCCAGGCGCCCAGCGGACTGAGCAACCAGATTGCATATTTCGTAAGCTCTGCAGCCAAGCCTCTCTCCGTGCAGAATCAGGTGGATGGTTCCGAAACATTGTAGACGGCTCACCGTGACTTCATGCGGGTTACACTGTATTCCTCACCGACTTGCACTGCTCACACCATGCCTTTTCCCAACCACCAGCTCAGCATGACCGTGCTGATGACGCCCGACATGGCCAACTTCAGCGGCAAGGTTCATGGTGGCCACATTCTGAAACTGCTGGACCAGGTGGCCTACGCCTGTGCAAGCCGTTATGCGGGCATGTATGTGGTCACCCTGTCAGTGGACAGGGTACTGTTCCTTCAGCCAATCCGGGTGGGTGAACTGGTCACCTTCATGGCCAGCGTGAACTACACCGGCAACACGTCCATGGAAGTGGGTATCAAGGTGATTTCTGAAGACATTCACAAGGGCATTGCCACCCACACCAACAGCTGTTTTTTCACCATGGTGGCCATGAATGAAGATGGCAAGCCTGCAAGGGTGCCGCAGTTTGAACCCACAACCCGGGAGGAAAAGCAAAGGCATGCAGCCGCCAAGGTGCGCAAGCAGTTGCGGCAGGAGTTGCAGGCCCGCTATGAACAGGCCATGGCGGCACTCTGAATTACCCTGCGAGGCTGGTCCGGGGTCCAGCGCAACTGGCAACCCGGACCCGGTTGAACCTTATTGCCCCGGGGCCTTCGGTTTTCTGAGCTGAATGGCTGGCCCGATTTTCTGGGCTTCAATTTCAGCCGTGGTGAACGGCAACCTCAGCCATTCCTTCCTGGAGTACGCCTTGGTGTAGTCATCAAAGTGCGGGTTGGCCGGGTCGGTTGACAGGGAATAGGTCAGCATCGCATCCGCCTGTGGCTTGCCGCTGGCATCCCAGGTCACAGCCTGGATGTAGCTGTTGCCAAAAGTCACCTTGTAACCCTCCGAATCCAGGCGGCCAGGCTCAGTGCTCACAATGGTGAATGCGCCTTCCGGACTGGTGCCACCGAAAATCGGCGTCTTGCTGGCCTGTACGCCTGATTTCTGTAGGCTGCCCAGCGGCGCATCCAGCGCAAACCCGGAAGCCTGCACAGCCAGGACCGCATCAGCAAATGCAGCCAGTGTGAATGGATTGGCCGGGTTCAGGTTGTTGGGCGTATTCACCGGGTTGGCCGCATTGAAACCATTGGCCCACAGGTTGGTTGGCAGGGAAACCGGCAACGGATTGTCAATTGGCAGGTGCAATTGCGGAACACCCACAGGCAGGCCGCCGGGGTTTGCAATTGCACGGCTCCAGAATTCACGCCACAAGTGGGCGCCCTTGCTGTCCAGGTTGGCCTTTCCATCCCAGGCAGCCAGTGCCGCACAGGCTTGGCCAGTCTGCACCGGCATCAGGCTGGTGCTGACCAGCACAGGCGACCGGCAAATCGTGTCCAGCACTGTCTGCTTGGCCAGGGTGGCCGAATAGATTTCACTGCTGAGCGCAATCTCTTTCAGGTTGTCCTGTGTGAATTTATTGCCTGGCCTTCCATCCTTGCCCGCCAGCCTGCGCTCGGCCTGCAGTGTGCACAGCCGGGTACGCAGGGTGCGTTCTGCATTCTCATCGCCAATGATGCGGTCGAAACCAGTCAATGGCTGTTTCGGATTGCTCAGCCAGTAACTGTCATTGCAATTGGTCACATAGTCGTTGCGCACCAGTTTTGGCAGGTTGGCCGGGCCAAAAATTCCGGGGGCTGGCGCATCCGGGTCGCTACCCCACTCGCAGGCGGCACGGGAGCCATTCAATACCGGCAGGCCGGCGGACAATTGCCCCACCACACTGTTGAATGGCTCGGCTGCACAATCGGCCACCTTTTCATCAGTCACATGCGGCACCACGGTCACGTCACCGTAATAGGCGGGCTTGCCCGGGCCGCTGGCCACTGTGTTCACCCATGGCACGCCCAGTTCGCTTCCGTGCAGGCCGATGAACTCATCCAGGGATTTCGCCATGTTCCATTTTGCAAACTGGTTGATCAGGCGAT
>DASUDJ010000268.1:0-3399 GCA_036275635.1 Limnobacter sp.
AGCTGTATTTTGAATATCCTTCCAGCGGCTTTGCCTTGCAGGTCCCGCAATTTGAAATGAATGCAGGTGACACGGTCTTCCTTCAAGGCCACAGCGGCAGCGGAAAAAGCACTTTCCTGAACCTGCTGGCAGGCGTTCTGAAGCCTGTCCAGGGGCATGTCAGCCTGATGGGACAACGGCTTGATGGCCTTTCTGCAAGCGCATGTGATGCCCTGCGGGTTGACCATGTGGGCTTCATTTTCCAGCAGTTCAATCTGCTGCCTTACCTGGACGTGCTGGACAACGTCACCCTTCCTTGCCGATTTTCAAAGCGCAGGCGGCAGCACGCCACTGCCGCCGGGCAGTCCGTGGAGCAGGCAGCAGCCAGGCTGCTTGATGCCTTGGGCATGGGCCGCCACCTGAAACAGGCGGTGAACAGTCTGTCAGTTGGGCAACAGCAGCGGGTTGCGGCTGCACGCGCACTGATTGGGCAGCCAGACCTGATCATCGCGGATGAGCCTACCTCCGCACTCGACACGGTTCACCAGGACCGGTTCATCCAGTTGCTGATGCAGCAGGCCAGCGAGCAGAACACTGCCGTACTGCTGGTCAGCCACAACCCGGCACTGGCAGGCTTTTGCAGGCAGACACTGCATATGCAAGCCTGGCAGAAGGAAACTGCCAGATGATGCGAACCCTGCTGATGCTGGCCAGCCGAAGTGCCTGGAGCCGAAGGCACAGCCTGTTGCTTCTGCTGCTCAGCGTGATCACCTCAACCTGCCTGCTGCTGGGTATCGACCTGGCCCGGCAAAGTGCCAAGGCCAGTTTTTCAAATGCGGTGTCGGGCACGGACCTGATTGTCGGTGCGCGCACCAGCCCGGTTTCCCTGCTGCTGTACAGCGTATTCCGCCTTGGGCAGGCCAGTCACAATGTGCCCTATGACGAGTACCTGAATATCCGGCAACATCCGAAAGTGAAATCAGCCTTGCCAATTGCACTGGGCGATTCCTACCGCGGTTTTGCAGTGGTGGGCACACAGGCAGAGTATTTTGACAGATTCCTTTACGGTGCCCGCCAGAACCTGCAGTTTGAACAGGGGCTTGCGTTCCGGGATTACACCGTGGGTCAGCCATATGAAGTGCTTTTTGAAGCAGTGCTGGGCGCTGAAGTGGCCCGCCGACTGAATCACAGGGTAGGGGACCAGATCGCCCTGAACCATGGCATGCAGATACAGCAAAGTGGCCCCAGCCATGCAGACAAACCTTTCAGGGTGGTGGGCATTCTGCAGCCAACTGGCACGCCGGTGGACCAGAGCGTGCATGTCAGCCTGTCGGGGCTTGAAGCCATCCACGTGGACTGGGCTGCTGGCGTGCCGGTCCCGGGAATGGATATTCCGGCAGAACTGGTGACCCGTTTCAACCTGCAACCAAAGTCGGTAACGGCCGTGCTGGTGTCGCTTGAAAACAGGGCCGGGGTTTTCAGGCTGCAACGTGAACTGGAAAACAGGCCGGAAGTCGCACTGAGCGCAATCCTGCCCGGTGTGGCCCTCAGCAGCCTGTGGCAGACAGTCGGCCTGGTGGAAAATGTCATGTTGTTCGTGGCAGCACTGGTGGCAGTAGTCAGCGCCCTGGGCCTGACCAGCGTGATGCTGGTGACATTGGGCCATCGCCGGCGGGAGCTGGCAGTTTTACGTTCAACAGGAGCCAGCAACCGCTTGCTGTTTGCCCTGGTTTGCCTTGAAAGTGCCCTGGTCATGGTGATTGGCGTGGCGCTGGGTGTTGCACTGGTACTGGCAGGCAGTGCTGCGCTGGGGCCCTGGGTTCAGGCACAATTCGGTTTGCAGTGGGTGGGCCTCGACAAGCTGGGCGCAGGCCTTGCCGCTGTGGGGCTGTTTGCCGCATTTGGCAGCCTGCTGGGAGCGGTACCCGCCCTGCAGGCTTATCGACACCAGCTTCAGGACGGCCTCAGCCCCAGGGTCAGTTAATCTTGAATTGAAAAAGGATCACGGAAAAAATGGCTGTAACAATGAGCAAGGCTAAAAAAATCGTCGTGATCGGCGTGGCGCTGGCCCTGCTGACTGGCCTGGGATATGGCCTCACCAAGTGGATCATCGGCGAGAACACTGCTCCTGCAACTGAACTGGAGCAGGCACTTGCCGGTATTGAAGGTGAAGCCGCCGACGGCAATGGCTACGCAGTGGGCGACCGGCTGGCTGCGGACTCCTCGAAAAAGGCTGCAAATTTTGACCCGGCCTATCCTGAACTGCAATGGGATGACTTGATGCCCGCCGACTGGGACCCCATGGCCGCTTTCCGTGGTCTGAATGTGGCTGAGTTGCAGGATGATGATCCCAAGGCGCAGGAGGCGCTGGAAAAGATGCGCAAGGCCTGGAATGACGCGCCGGTGAATCCTGCCCTGGCCGGAAAGAAGGTGCGCATACCCGGTTTTGCCATACCGGTCGAGCAAAGCGAAAAAGGGGTGGATGAGCTGCTGCTGGTGCCGTATTTTGGTGCCTGCATTCACACCCCTCCGCCACCAGCCAACCAGATCATCCATGTGAAACTGACTGAACCCCAGCCAGCAATCGGTGCCATGCAGGCCTACTGGGTGTGGGGTGAATTGTCCGCAAGTCGCTTCAGCAATGAACTGGGCGAGGCAGCCTATCTGATTTCCGCCAAGGGTATTCAGCCCTACGAAGACTGACATTAGGAAAAACCCCTCTATTTTTATCATTGACAGTAGGGGATCATGACCCTACCTTTACATCGACTGATGTTACAGTCAAATAGAAAAACAAACGTTTGGTAAAAACCTGTGCAGATACACAGCTTGTACCAATGGAGGCACTGATCAATGCTTGAATTCAACACGGCCGAGCGCCCGCAGGCCATGCACGAGCTGGAGCTGGCATTCCTCGAGGATGTGGCACCCCGCTACCTGCGCCTGGCCCGCCCGCCCCATGGCCTGAAAATCCGCCAGTGGAGGAACCGCAGCACTGTGCCCTTGATCAACATGCTGCATTCCGGATTGTCGGGTTTAAGGCGAAGGCGCGCCACCGTGTTGGACCATGAGCTGGTATGGCTGGAGGGTGGCAATCCGGATGGTGCACCGGTTGTGCTGCTGCATGGTTTTGCCTCCAACAAGGAAAACTGGCTGTCCCTGGTGCCGTTCCTGCTGAAGCAATACCGCCTGTTTGTGCTTGACCTGCCCGGCTGGGGTGAAAGCCAGTTCAATGCCAACCTGCCTTATGGGCTGGACGACCAGGTTGAACGCGTGGCCGCCTGGATGAGGGCCCATGTACCCGCTCCGGCTCACGTGGTCGGAAACTCGGTGGGTGGCCTGGTGGCTGCCCTGCTGGCTGGCCGCCATGTGGATCTTGTCCACACCCTTTGCCTGATGAACCCGGCTGGCGGCAAGGGC
>DASUDJ010000269.1:0-10398 GCA_036275635.1 Limnobacter sp.
CGGTGACAAGTCAGCTGCAAGCATAGCTATCACAGTCAGCACAGTCAGCACAGTCGAGCCGGATCAATCGACTCAGCAGCGCAATGTCACAGTCAGTGTTCAAGCCCACTCAGTGCGCAATGTCACGGTCGGTGTTCAGCCCTTTCAGCAGCGAGATTCCAAGTGCTTCGCCTTCAGGAAAACCTGCCCGTTTGAGGTTCAACCGCCACGTTCGGCTTTCAGGTCGGCACCGAGACCCCGCCGCGCTTTTTTGCGGGGCGAGGTGAGTCAGGTTGAACTTCAAAAAGGGAAATACAGGTTTTCTGGCGAAGACTTGGGATTCGCGCTGAGTGGGCTATAAAAACCCAGCCAGTGCATACGCTATTCGCTGAGTGGACATCAACAACAGATGTGATTCGCGCTGAAGGGGCTCAAACCCCGCTGTGTTCCAGGATGCACTGGATGTAGTTTTCACTGCTGAATGCCACACCATTTTTCTGCTGCTGGTAGATCTGTTCTGCCAGGCATTCAAACACCTGGTGAGCCGCTTTGTGTTCATCACCCATTTTCGAGCACAGCTTCGCAAACGCGTCCCGTATGCCCGGTGGCTGGTCAATGCTGACCTGTTCAGCGACCGCCAGATGCATGGAAAGGTGCAGGAAAGGGTTGCTTTGGCCAGCCTCCACTGAATAGTCAGCTGCAAGAATAGCCTCGGGCTCTGCATCAAACACTGAAAAGTATTCCGGATGCCGGGTCATCCATTGCAGGGCCAGGCTTTCTGCCTCGCTCAATGGCTCTTCACGATGATACTTTTTCCAACTGTTCAGGAAAAAAAGTCTTGCCTGGTCCCGGGTAGGGTTGAACATGATGAATTCCTTGCTGAAAAATCAAGCCAGTGGAGGGTTGAACAGGCACAGGCTCAGTCGGTTGTTCCGCGGGGGCGTGACAACCAAGTCCCCCTGATTCAGCCAAACGGCCTGACCAAACACCCCAATCCACTCTGTATTGGGAAAAGAGGCCAGCACCTGGGTTACATCCGTGTGGTCCGAGTGGCAGATTTCACTGCGCTCCAGGCCGGCAAACAGGATGCCGACTTCAGGTGGGCTGGCGCCGTAAACCCTTTCAACCAGTGGAAGCCATTCCTTGACTTCCTGGGTGATTGCCTGGGGAGTGCGGTGGGCCAGCCTTACCCGCTGGCCTTTCAGCACCGGCGCAGCAAGACTCAGCGTACCGTCTGCGTGTATGTCCATTACCGGTATCCAGCTTTCACCCTTGTCATGAATCACCTGCAGTCGCAAGCCGACCGGGCGGGGCTGTTCAGGTGGGCAATTCAGTGCCAGGGCAGCCTGGCGCTGATCAACCCGCAAGAGAAACAACCCGTTGGTTTCGGTGACGGTCTGTGGCGCTGTCAGGAAGGTCAGGCCTTCCGAGTTCAAAACAAGTGGATCGCGAACCAGCAACTGCGTGCAGCACACTGCATCACCGCTGATCCGCCCTTGTTCAATGCGCGGCATTTTCGAGTAATTCGCACCGTATGACAACAATCCTAGCGTGTCTGCAGACACATTGATTGAATCGGGTTCGCTCTCCGCCAGGGTCCAATGTTCGGTCAGTACCTGCTCATGCTCAACCAGGCACAATTGCAAGGCCTTGTGCATGGGAGGCAGCGAGCCAGAGGGCGTCTGAAATTCCTTGCCAAATAGGCCCACCAGTATGGCAGGTTCATTGCTGTGGAGTTGACCCTTGCCCAGTACGCCCGATGCACAGCCACCCCATACATTCATGCATTGGGTCTTGCTGACGCAGAGTTGCGCCACTTCGTGGATGATCGGCGCGAAATGGGGCGTGCACAAAAGAATTACACGGCTCACATAGTCTGAATGTCTACGTAATTCGGCCATTTCAATTGCCCGCTCCAGCACTTGTTGAGCGTTTTCAATGCTGGCCACTGAAAAGGACTGTATGAAGGTTGCGTGGCTCATTTGCTCATATGGCCTTTTTCTTGAATTCGCACAGGTCGACAATACTGCACCGACCACATTCTGGGGTGCGCGCCTTGCACACATACCTTCCGTGCAGGATCAACCAATGATGGGCATTCAACATGTATTCCGCTGGCACCACTCGTAGCAGGCGCTTTTCCACCTCCAGCACATCCTTGCCCGGGGCGATGCCTGTTCTGTTGCTGATCCGGAAAATATGCGTATCCACAGCCATCGTGGGTTGACCAAATGCTGTATTCAGAACCACATTGGCAGTTTTACGACCCACTCCAGGAAGGCTTTCCAGTGCTTCTCGATTGGCAGGAACCTCGCCATTGTAGTGGTCGCGAAGGATTTCTGCGGTTTGTACAAGATGCTTTGCCTTGGATCTGAAAAGCCCGATGGTACGAATGTAGTTTTCCACGCCTTCCACGCCCAGGGCGGCGATTGCTGCTGGTGTATTCGCCACCGCAAACAGCTTGCGGGTTGCAATATTCACGCTTTTGTCCGTGGCTTGGGCACTCAGCAGGACAGCTGCCAGCAATTCGAAGGGCGTGGTGTATTCCAGTTCTGTTTTTGGTTCGGGGTTGGCCTGCTGGAATCGAGAAAAAATTTCAATCCGCTTTTCCCTGTTCATGATGCTTCTGCCTGTCTGCGTGCCCGTGCCCGGGCCAGTGCCGCCTGGACCACCGCCTTCTTGGCTGCAGCATCCGGGCTGGTGGAATGGTTCAGTTCATCCAGCTTGTGAATCGCCTTGGCTTCCAGTCGTTGTGCCTGCTCTGCTTTCTGGCGCTTCAAACGCAATTCGCGCTGGTTCATCCTGGTTCGGGCGGCATGTGCCTGGTCTGTACTCCAGTTGCTGAATTGCGGTAAGAACACCATGTCAATGCAGTCTACCGGGCAAGGTGGAATACACAACTCGCAACCTGTGCATAGTTCAGCAATGACAGCGTGGCGGCGCTTGCTGCTGCCGATGATTGCATCCACTGGACAGGCCTTGATGCACAGTGTGCAGCCGATGCAGTGCTGGGGGTCAACATTGGCGATGTGGCGCTCTGTCGTGACTCCGCAGTCAGGGTCGACCGGCTTCACCGGCTTGTTCAAAAGCACTGAAAGCGATTGTATTGTGGCAGCCCCGCCGGGAGGGCAGCGATTGATGTCCGCCTGCTGGGCAGCAAGGGCCCTTGCATAAGGCAGACAGCCCTCAAACCCGCACTGCTTGCACTGGGTTTGGGGCAACAGGTCATCTATTTTCTGGACAAGCTGCTCATGCATTCTTGGCTATGAATTCGCGGATTTTCGGGTAAATCTTCTCGCGCCACCGGCGACCGCTGAAGATACCATAGTGTCCGCATTCCATGGCTTCATAATGCTCTTTCATATTGTCCGGCAGGTTCTTGCACAGGCGAAGGGCGGCTTTTGTCTGCCCTGGGCCGGAAATATCGTCCAGTTCGCCCTCAATTGTCAACAATGCCACGCTGGTTACATCTTCCGGCTTCACCAACTGGCCGCGAACCTGCCAGGTTCCCATCGGCAATGCATGATCCTGGAAAACCGTCTTGATGGTATCCAGATAATATTCTGCGGGCATGTCCAGCACCGCATTGTATTCATCATAGAAACGGCGATGGCTTTCAGCACTTTCCCCATCGCCCTCGACCAGGTGCATGTAAAAGTCGTAATGGCTTTGGGCATGCTTGTCCGGATTCATGCTGACAAAGCCCAGGTGTTGCAGGAAGCCTGGGTACACTCGCCGCAGGTAGCCGGGATAGGTGTGTGGCACACTGTAAATCACATTGTTTTCAAACCAGGAGTAGGGCTTGCGTGTGGCCAGGTTGTTGACCTCGGTGGGGCTTTCGCGGGTATCTATCGGCCCTCCCATCATGGTCATGCTCCTGGCCTGTTTCGGGTCCTTGTTCGAGGCCATCAGGGATACCGCGGCCATCACCGGCACGGTGGGCTGGCACACGGAAATCAGGTGTACGTCGGGCCCCAGGCGTTGAATGAATTCAATGCAGTAATGCACGTAGTCATCAAGATGGAATGAACCTTCTGAGAGTGGAACCATGCGGGCATCAATCCAGTCGGTGATATACACGTCATGGTCTTGCAAAAGGGTTTTAACCGTGTCCCGCAACAGGGTGGCATGATGGCCAGACAGGGGGGCAACGACAAGCACCTTGGGTTGCGGTGCAAGTGGGGCCGAGTCCACTGGAACCATTTTCCTGAAGTGCAGCAACTTGCAGAACGGCTTGGTCTGCACGATTTCCTGGGAAATTGACACCTCCCTGTCTCCGCACATCACGGTGTGGATTCCAAACTCGGGCTTTTCATACTCTTTACCCAACCTGTACATCAACTCGAAACCGGCGGATATACGGCGGGCCATCGGCACATGGGCCAGGGGGCTGAATGGGTTGCTGTATAGCTTTGCGCCGGCTTCAGCCCAGATGGTCATCGGGTTGAGCAGCGCGCGCTGCAATTCATGAATCTGGTACAGCATGAAAGTGCCTCCGGCTTGATTAGGCGAACGTCTGATATTTGCAATTGTGTCAGTTCGCTGACGATTATCTTTCAAAATTTGTTGCAACGCAACAAATTTGCGGTCTGGCAGTTACCAATAATTTTCCACTGCAATCTCACCTGGGGAGTTCCGTCTCGCTGGATTATATCCTTGAGATTTCAGTACCTTGCGGACATCACTGACCATGTCTGGATTGCCGCAGATCATGAAGCGGCTTTGCTCGGGCTGTATTCTCAGACCAGTGTATTCAGCCAGACTTCCCTTCTGAAGAAGGGAAGTAATTCGCTCTTCCAGGCAACCGTCGACTTTCTCCCTGGTGACCACAGGTACATAAAAAAAGCGCTTCTCGAGTCGATCAACCATTTCACCCAGCACAGGATGTTCTGCAAAATTCCGGATTACTTCCTGGTATACCAGTTCCTCCGCAGTTCGAGCGCTGTGAACAAGCACAACATTTTCGAACTGTTCCCATGTCTGGGGGTCATGAAGAATCGACAGGAATGGAGCAAGCCCGGTTCCTGATCCCAGCAACCAGAGGTCCCGACCGGTTTCAAACCGAGCTGTTGTCAGAAAACCGAACGGGGTTTTGTCCACATACAGGGAGGAACCCTCGCCGAGCTGGCTCAGGTGGCTTGTGAAAGCGCCTTCAGGTACAACGATTGAAAAGAACTCCAGGTGCTCATCATATGGGCCTGAAACCATGGAGTATGCCCTCCAGATGATCTCTTTTTCGTTTGGAAGTCCAAGTGTATTGTCCACACCCAGCCTGGCGAATTGCCCGGCGGTGAAACGAAAGCCCGGTGGTCGTGTGCAGGTGAAGGAAAACAGTTTGCCAGGGACCCAGACACGCATGCTGGTGATGGTTTCCCTGGTGTACTTGTCTTCAACTTCATTCATGACTGGATTGGAGCCGCTTACTTTTCAAGGTACTGCAACTTGTCCTTCACGTCTTTCCAGTCGTCTGCATCAGGAAGATGTGATTTCATGCGGGTAATGCTGGGCCAGTCTTTCGCAAGGTCCACATTGATCTGGATGAACTTGACCTGATCGGAAGGCACATCCTCTTCGGCATAAATCGCGTTGACTGGGCACTCTGGAATGCACACTGCGCAGTCAATGCATTCATCGGGGTCGATCACCAGAAAGTTGGGGCCTTCTCGGAAACAGTCAACTGGGCATACATCCACGCAATCGGTGTATTTGCACTTGATGCAGGACTCGGTAACTACGTGTGTCATGGTGAAAATCTGTTGGTGACGGGATAACATCATATTGTAATCCATCAGGCCATGTTCCACCTGAACACTTGTTCCAATTCATCGCGGGTATGGCGCCTTCTCGCATGGGGCTTACCCTAGAGGCGGTGGCGCCCCTGTTTTCTTATAATCCTCACCAGATACCGTTCCAACTGAATCAGTCGCATCATCAGCGGCCCCGAAGGTGAATCTTGAACCAACCCACTCATGATGATGACCTGGATACCGCTTCAGCGAGGGCGGAAATCCTGGCAAGAATCCGAAATTTGCAGGGCAGGCCAGCCAGCATGCATGCAAATGAAGTGAAGCAGGCCCGCGACTACATCGAACGCAGGCCGAGAGGACCAGGGCCTGGGCCTGTCAGCAATTTGGTGGGACTGTTCGAGGAAAAGTCGAAAGCCATGCTGTGCACTGTCAGCCGGGTCAATCGTTTGCGCGAGGTGCCGGCGGCCTGTGCAGGCTATCTGGCCAAAGAGGGGCTGGTCAGCGGCACAATTGCAATATGGCCTGCACTGGCGGAGCTGGACTGGAGTGCACTAGGCCATTCAAGCCACTTTGGCGCGCCTTCTGGCAATGACCTGGTCGGAATCAGTGCTGTGGCCTGTGCGGTCGCTGAAACAGGCACACTGGTGTTTGCCAGCAGGCCGGATGAGCCTGCCAGTACCCACCTTCTGCCGGAAACCCATATTGCAATTGTCAAGGTCGACCAGGTGGTGCACACCATGGAAGACGCTTTCTCCCGCTTGCGGGCAGAGGGCAGGGTGATGCCGCGCGCATTGAATTTCGTGTCTGGCCCGTCCCGCACAGCCGACATTGAGCAAACCATTGTACTGGGCGCACATGGGCCCTATCGGGTGCATCTGATCCTGGTGGAAGGCTCTCATGACTGAACATTCCAGGCGGCGTTTTGTGCAGGCGGCTCTGGCTGCCGGAGCGGGTTCCGTGGCTGCGGGGTCTGCCCTTGCCCAGGCACCTGCGGTATTGAAGTCGACCAAGCCAATCATTTTCAAGTTCCAGAGCACGTGGCCCACCAAGGATATTTTCAATGAGTTCGCCCAGGACTTTGCCAAGAAAGTAAACGACATGTCGGGCGGGGAATTGCGTATTGATGTCTATCCCACGAACAGTATCGTGAAGGCATTCGGCATCCAGAACGCAGTTCACAAGGGGCAGCTGGATGGTGGTCACGGCGTGCCCACCTACTGGCATGATCGCCATTCCGCTTTTTCCCTGTTTGGCAGCGGGCCCAGTTTCGGAATGAGTTCCAACCAGATACTGGCCTGGGTGCAATATGGTGGCGGCCAGCAACTGTACGATGAACTGGTTCAGAAAGAAATGAACCTGAACATCCAGGGCTTCATGTATGGACCACTGGCACCCCAGCCGTTGGGCTGGTTCAAGACCCGCGTTGAAAGCCTGAAAGACCTGAATAAATTGCGCTTTCGCGCGGTGGGCCTGGCCGCCGAGGTATTTCGTGAATTGGGCTTGAACCCGACCGCACTTCAGCCTGCCGATATCGTGCCCTGGCTGGACAAGGGATTGATTGATGCAGCCGAGTTCAACAATCCCAGTTCCGACCGGGCGCTTGGTTTTCCGAGTGTGTCTTCAGTTTGCATGATTCGCAGCTTTCACCAGAGCAGTGAAGTGTTTGAGGTGATTTTCAACAAGCAGCGCTTTGACAGCCTGCCTTTCGCATTGCGTTCAATAGTGCGCTACGCGTTGCAGGCTTCCTCTGCAGACCTCAGCTGGAAAGCAGCAGACCGTTTTTCCACAGATTACGAGGAAATGCGCCGCAAGCAGGGTGTGCGCTATTTTGTGACACCAGACGACATCCTGAAGGCGCAATTGAATGCCTGGCGCAAGATCATTGCCCGCGAATCAATCAATAGCCGCATCTTCAAGCGCATTGTCGATTCCCAGATGCGGTTCGCGAAAAAGGTAGTGGGTTTTGAAAATGATGTGACCCCATCTTCAAAAATGGCTTTCGACTTCTGGTTTCCTGCCGTCTGACCGACGGCTGGGTTAAGATTCAGCGGTATTACATTAAAAAGAGAATAGTCATGTCAGACATCCACGCTCGCAAAACCCACAACATGTCGCTTGAAGAGGCCCGGGCAACAGCCCAGAGGCTGGCGGACCAGCTTCAGAAAGAGTTTCAGCTGGACAGCCAGTGGCAGGGCAATACCCTGAACTTCACGCGGTCTGGCGTGAAGGGCAAGCTCGAGGTCACGGCGAAGGATGTGTCACTGGATATTTCTCTGGGGTTCATGCTGAAGGCATTCAAGGGAAAGATCCAGTCTGAAATCGATCGTAACCTGGACAAGATGTTCGTCTGAAGTCGGCCTGCTCAGGTTTTCTTCCGACCCAGAAAGTCTGCCACGCTTGGATATCGCAATCTGAAACCCAGCTTTCGCTGGTTCAGTGATTCAATCTTTCTTGATTCCGACATGAAGCTCCACATCATGGGGCTGACCATCTGTTTCACCTGTTCCCGCGGAAAGCGTGGTGGGCGTGGCAACCCATAGGCGTCTGCCACCATGTCGAAATAGTCTCCCATCTTGCTGGGTTGCGCATCACAGGCATTGATCACCTCATAAGCCCCGCCCTTGTAATTCACCCACCTGCACAGGCGTGCCAGGTCCAGTTCATGAATGTGGTTCGACCAGGAGTCCTCTTCCGCAAGCAGGGCAGGCATACCCGCCTTCAATCGATCAAGTGGCAAACGGTGGTCGCCGTAGATTCCGGGCGCCCTCAGCAGGTGTACATACACGCCATGCAGCAGCCCGAACCGCAACTGGCTTTCCGCGTGAACGCGGCGCAGGGCGCGCTCTGATTGGGCTTTCAGGGGTGTTCGTTCATTGATCCACTGACCTTTTGCATTGCCGTACACGCCAGTGGTGGACACATAACTGATTCGTGGTGATGGATTTCCATGAAGCCGGGCACGTGTGGCAGCCCACAGCACCAGTTTTTTCAGGGTGGGGTCTTTTGCATGCAGGGGGTTGGGCGCTGCCATCCAGACTATGCGGTGACCCAGTGAAATCAGGCGCAGCAGGTCGGCCCTTGAGTCCAGATCCACAGCGATTGGCCTTGCACTCCGTTCCAACAAGGCTTTACGCTTGGCTGATCCGTCGGCTCCGGGTCGATAAGTCGCTGTAAAATGAGCACTCGGAAAACTTTCAAGCAGTACCCTTCCTACCTGTCCGCAGCCAGCAATTGTCAGCCTGCTTTGCCTGAAACGGCCGGGCTTGCTGCGCTTGAAGAACAGTCGGTAGGGTTTGTCGATTTCACGGAATGTAGTTTGATGAATCACAACGTAGAAATTCTTCCAGGCCAAAAACAGTTTGAGTGTGAACAGGACGACACCATCCTGTCGGCCGCACTCCGCTCCAATGTCATTTTGCCATACGGCTGCAAGGACGGCGCATGTGGTTCGTGCAAGGCGGAACTGCTGGAAGGCCAGGTGGATTATGGCACCTACCAGGCCCGCGCACTCAGCGAAGAAGAACGGGTGCGTGGCAAGTTGCTGACCTGCTGTGCCAAACCCCTGGGGAATGTGAAACTGAAAGTCAGGGAGTTGTCTGGCCTTGGTGATATTCCGGTTAAGAAAATGCCCTGCCGTTTGCAGAGTATTGAAAAGCCCGCCAGCGATGTGGCCGTGCTGAAATTCCAGTTGCCTGCCAATGAGGTGCTGCAGTTCAATGCCGGCCAGTACATTGAGTTCATCCTGAAAGATGGCTCGCGTCGCAGTTATTCACTGGCGAATGCGCCTTACCAGGAAGGCGGCATTGAGCTGCACATCCGCCACATGCCGGGTGGCCTGTTCACCGACCATGTATTCACCGCCATGAAGGAAAGGGAAATCCTGCGTTTCGAAGGGCCACTGGGCACCTTTTTCCTGAGGGACGACACCAGCAAGCCTGTTGTGCTGCTGGCCAGCGGTACCGGTTTCGCACCGATCAAATCCCTGCTTGAGCAGGCGTTTTTCAAGAACAGCCAGAGGGAATTCGTGCTGTACTGGGGCGCACGCACCCGTGCAGACCTGTACATGATGGAACTGCCGCTGAGATGGAGCGCGGAGCATCCGAATTTCAGGTTTATTCCGGTGTTGTCGGATGCCACTGAAAATTGTGCATGGACAGGGCGAACAGGTTTTGTTCACCGGGCTGTGATGGAAGACTTCCCCGACTTGAGTGGCTACCAGGTATATGCCTGCGGCGCCCCCATCGTGATTGACTCAGCTCGAAAGGATTTCACTGCACGATGCAGGCTGCCAGAGGACGAGTTTTATGCCGACTCGTTCACATCGCTTGCAGATGGTTGACCCAGGTAGGTTTCCCTGATTCTTGGATCGTTGATCAAATCCCGGGCTTGGCCTTCATAATCGATCAAGCCTGAATCCATCACATAAGCGCGGTTGGCCAGTTGCAGGGCAATTTGCGCATTCTGTTCCACCAGCAATATCGTGGTGCCGGACTGGTGAACCTGCTGTATTACTTCAAATATCTTTTCAACCATCAGCGGCGCAAGGCCCATGCTGGGCTCATCCAGCAGCATCAGCTCAGGCCTGCCCATTAGCGCCCGGGCAATGGCCAGCATCTGTTGTTCGCCCCCGCTCAGTGTGCCTGCAGACTGGCCCAGCCTTTCTCTCAGCCTG
>DASUDJ010000270.1:0-4250 GCA_036275635.1 Limnobacter sp.
TAGTCCACTGGAGTTTTTAGCAGGAATTGCTGCACATTTGATGGAGAATCAATCGCAATTCCAATCAGTTCCACCTTTTTGCCTTGCAGTTCAGGGTACAGCGCATTCAATTCGGGCATTTCCTCGACGCAGGGCGGGCACCAGGTGGCCCAGAAGTTCAGCACCACCACCTTGCCTTTAAGGGCGCCAAGGTCTAGCGATGTACCTTGGGGGGTTTCGAAGGTGTAACCGCTCAAGGGGTAGTCTTCATGCGTGCCGGGCTTCAGTCCAAAGTAAAGGCCGATTGCCAGTGCGATTGCTGCCGTCAGCAGTGGAAGGAGTTTTCTGCTCATGATGCTTCTATCAGTCGAATCAAACCGTCGGTGTCTGTCTGGAAAAGGGTGCCATCGGGTGCGGGGCGGCCCAGCAGGCCGCGGCGCTGAATGTGATTGGCCACTCCCAGCTGAAACCACCGCTGCTTCCATCGAAAGGCCACGGCGGGAAAGGATTTGCCACCCAGCAGGGCGTCTTCGCAGGCTTCGAAACGAATATTCTGGTTCAGCAACCAGTAATCCACTTCCTTTTCATCATCTGCAAAGGCAATCAGGTGAATGTCAGAGTGCGCACTGCCCGTGCCATTCACGGCTGCACCAAATACGATGGGGTGAAACTCACTTATTCCCCGCATGAACTGCAAGGCAACTGCCCGCAATTCATTCAATTCGCCGGGTTGACTGTCTGCCTGGAACAGGGCTTGATAGGCCCGCAGTTCGTCTTCAATGTCCTGGTCGGAGGGCAGGCGCTCCCTGGGCAGGCGCTGTTTTCCGGCCACGGTTTTCAGGGCCTGGTTGCGGGCTGTTGTATAGTCCAACCCTTCCTCTGCAATCAGGCGGGCGGCTGCCATCGCGATTTCGGTGCGAAGTTCGTCTTGCGGGGCGGTGAATTCATCCATACCGGCAGTGTATCCAAATTCACAGGCACTACAATATGGGCTTGATCTGAAAGGAAGAAAGAATGCACATCCACATTCTCGGGATTTGTGGCACCTTCATGGGCGGTGTTGCGCAGCTGGCCAAGGCACTTGGCCACACCGTGACAGGCTGCGATGCCAATGTCTACCCTCCGATGAGCACCCAACTCACCCAGGCCGGTATCGAGTTGACGGAAGGGTTCGGCGTGGACCAACTGTCCATCAAACCCGACCTGTGGGTGATCGGCAATGTGGTGTCGCGGGGCAACCCGCTGATGGAAGCCATCCTTGACCAGGGCTTGCCCTACACCAGCGGCCCGCAGTGGGTGGGTGAACATATTCTGCGGGGCCGCAAGGTGCTGGCAGTGGCGGGTACCCATGGCAAGACCAGCACCAGTTCCATGCTGGCCTGGGTGCTTCAGCAGGTGGGCCTGGAACCGGGCTTTCTGATCGGTGGGGTGCCCGGCGGCTTTGGCGTGTCAGCCAGCCTCGGGAAAGGAGAGTGCTTCGTGATTGAAGCAGACGAGTACGACACCGCTTTTTTCGACAAGCGCTCCAAGTTTGTTCATTACCGGCCCTGGGTGGCGGTACTGAACAACCTGGAATTCGACCATGCTGATATTTTTCCCGACCTTGCTGCAATTGAGACCCAGTTTCACCACCTGGTGCGCACCGTTCCTGCAGCAGGGCGAGTCATTTGTCCCGCCGAAACGGATTCCCTTCAGCGCGTGCTGAAGCGCGGCTGCTGGACACCGGTGGAGCATTTCTCTGCAAATGGTGCGCAGGCGCCCTGGCAGGCGCGGGTCTTGGGGGCCTCGCGGTTCGAGGTTCTGCAGGAAGGGCAGGTTCTGGGCATGGTGGAGTGGGCCTGGTCCGGCCTTCATAACGTGAACAATGCACTGGCTGTGGTGGCTGCTGCCCACGCCATGGGTGTACCGGTTGAGAAGGCCTGCGACGCCTTGTCGGCTTTTCCCGGTGTGAAGCGCCGCATGGAAATGCGTGGGGAAGCCAGCAAGGTGAAGGTGTTCGATGATTTTGCCCACCATCCCACCGCGATTGCCACCACGCTGGAAGGCGCCCGGGCCCGGATGAACGAGGAAAGCCATGCCTGCAGTATGCCGCCGGGCCGCCTGATTGCCCTGTTTGAACCACGCTCGAACACCATGAAGATGGGTACCCTGGCCCAGGCCTTGCCCGCCTCATTTGATGAAGCGGATGCAGTGGTGTGTTACACCGCGGGCATACAGTGGAATGTCCGGGATACCTTGGGCAGCCTTGGGGAACGCCTGTTCACCAGCAACAGCCTGCCTGACGTGGTGGCCCACGTGGTGTCGCAGGCCCGCCCCGGTGACTGGATCGTGGCCATGAGCAACGGTTCTTTCGGCGGCATTCACCAGCAGTTGCTGGATGCCCTGGCCAGTCGGGCAGGGGCACAGGCTTGACTCCCTTTACACTGAGCAGCCCGGGCAGCTTTGGCCGACCAGGCGGGCCAGCAGACCTGGTGGTGTACCTGCACGGCTTTCGTTCTTCCTCACGCTCGGTGAAAGCGCAGAAAATGATGCAGGTTTTCGAAGAGGCTGGCCGGGCGGGCAACCTGTGGGTGCCCGATCTGCCGGCTTCACCCAGTGCCGCACTGGGCCTGGTGCTTCAAAAGGTGAATGCAAGCCTGCAACAGGATCCCGGTTTGTCCCTGGCATTCATTGGAAGCTCCCTGGGCGGTTTTTACGCCACCGTGCTGGGTGAGCGTTACCCGCAATCCAGCATGGTGTTGCTGAACCCGGCAGTGAAGCCGTACGATGACCTGCAGGACCAGATCGGCAAAAGCAGGGTGTATTTCACCGAAGAGGAATTTGAATTTGTGCCTGCTTACCTGGCTGAACTGAGGCATATGGAAGAAACCGGCCTGACCAGGCCTGAGCGCTGTTTCCTGGTGGCTGCCAAAGATGATGAAGTGCTGAGCTGTGCGATGATGCTGGCGCGTTACCGTGGGGCTCATCAACTGGTGCTGCATGGGTCTGACCATGCGCTCAGCGATTTTGATGACATTCTGCCCTTTGTAAAACTGGCCCTGGGTTTGCAATGACATCAAACCGTTTGTGGACGAGGCATTGCCCGGCAAGCTGGCCGCTGTGGGCGAAGGAATGGGCCAGGACACAGGGCTCCCTGACCCGCAGGCTGGTGGGGCTTGGTGCGGGTTTCCAGGTAGAGCCAGTGTTGCAATCTTCAACCCGGACGGGGCTGGGCCCTGGCCTTCCGCCAGAGTTGACCGGTGGGGGAATGATGCGACAGCGGCTTGTGCGCCTGAAGGTGGGTGGCCAGGCGGTGGTGCTGGCTCAAACCCTGATCAGGATGGATGGGCCAGTGAATGATTGGCGATTCTGGCGCGGACTTGGCAACAGGTCACTGGGCTCGGTGCTGTTTTCAGATCCGCAGGTGCAGCGGGGAGCGCTTTATTTTGCACGCCTCCCCGCCAACCAGGCCTGGGTCGTGAAACTGTTGCCGCCCGAGTTGCGGCAACCTGCCTTGCGGGCTGGCCCGGCGCCGCTTTGGTTTGCGCGCTGTGCCCGTTTTTCCCGCAAGCCACACAGAACACCGCTGTGGGTCATGGAAGTGTTCCTGCCCCAGCTTGAAACTTATCTTTAGGACAGTTGATGAATCTGTATTACGAAGAGGCTGGCTCATTCAAGGTCGGCCGGGTGCTGCAGGAGCAGGGCAATGCCTTCCAGGTGGAAACCTTGCACGGCAAGCGCACCAAGGTAAAGTCCAACTGTGTGATGCTGAAGTTCGATGCACCGGACTGTGCAGAATTTCACAGCCAGGTGGAAAGCCTGGCCAAGGAAGTGGACACTGCTTTCCTGTGGGAGTGCGCACCGGAAGGTGAATTCGATTTCACCGCCATGGCGAATGAGTATTTCGGAGAAAAGCCAACTGTTGTCCAGCAGGCTGCCACACTGGCTGCATTGCATGCTGCGCCAATTCATTTTCACCGCAAGGGCAAGGGCATGTACCGGGCGGCTCCGCCTGAAATTCTGCAGGCTGCTCTTGCAGGCCTCGAGAAAAAACGCCTTGCAGCCGAACAGCAACAAGCCTGGGCGGACGCCTTGGTGCGCCGTGAACTGCCGGAAGGCTTCGCGCGGCAGGCGGCTGTCCTCCTGGTCAGGCCGGACAAGAACAGCGCAGAGTACAAGGCCCTGATGGCTGCCTGCACCGAGGCAGGCCGTTCGCCGGATGTGCTGCTGATTGAATGCGGTGCCTTTAAAACCGTGCATGAAATGATGCGGGCCCGCTTTGCAGCCGTGTA
>DASUDJ010000271.1:0-3874 GCA_036275635.1 Limnobacter sp.
CAGGTGTTTTGTGGCTGCGTTTGCCCCTGCCTTTCGCGCTGGACCACATCAATGTGTGGCTGCTGGAAGAGGAAAACCAGTACACCCTGGTGGACTGCGGCGCAGGCCTGCCGAATGTGGCTGCCATCTGGGAAGAAATCGAACAAACCCTGTTTGTCCGCAAGCCGCTGGGCCGCATCATCTGCACCCATGCGCACCCTGACCACATCGGCATGGCCGGGCCGCTGGCACGGCGCCACGAGGTGCAGGTGCACATGTCCACCGGTGAATACTTCATGGCCCGCGGCCTGTGTGCCAATCTGCCCGGCTTTGATGGCAACACCCTGGCCAGCTTCATGGCCAGCCACGGCCTGGCCAACGAGCAGAAGGCGGAAGAGACCAAAGAGGCGCGCGGCGGCATGTTCGCCCGCCTGGTTCCAGAACCACCACTTGGCTTCAAGCGCATCCAGCATGATGATGAAATTGAAATCGGTGGTCACGTGTGGCGTTGCCATGCGGGTTTTGGCCACAGCCCGGAACACATCAGCCTGGTGTGCGACAGCCTTGGCCTGATGATCAGTGGCGACATGCTGCTGCCCACCATCTCCACCAATGTCAGCGTGTATGGCATCGAGCCCGAGGGTAACCCGCTGCTGCTGTTTTTGAAGTCTGTGCAGAACATGGCGCAACTGTCCAACAACCTCACCGTGCTGCCTTCCCATGGTGTGCCTTTCAAGGGTGTTCACGACCGCTGCGCACAACTGTTACGCCACCATGAACACCGCCTGAACGAACTGCTGGAAGCCCTGAAGGACAGGGCGATGACTGCCCGCCAGTGCATCAGCGTGCTGTTCAGAAGGGAAATGGATGGCCACCAAATGAGCTTTGCCATGGGAGAGGCCGTGGCCCACCTGCATTACCTGTGGTACAAGGGTTTGGTGAAACGCGAGAAGCAGGAGGGCGTGTGGACCTTTCAAGCCCTTTAAATCCCGCCCGGCAACCCCATATACATTGTTAAACCAATTCCAGCAGCACATCCAACATGAACAAACCTGCACACAGCCTGATTCCAGTCACCATCCTCACCGGTTTTCTGGGCAGCGGCAAGACCACCCTGCTGAACCGCATCCTGAAAGAAAACCACGGCCTGAAAATCGCCGTGATTGAAAATGAATTCGGTGAAGAAGGGGTCGACAATGACCTGCTGATGCAGAACGAGCAGGAAAATATTGTTGAAATGAACAATGGCTGCCTGTGCTGTACCGTGCGCGGCGACCTGGTTCGCATCCTGGGTGAAATGGCAGCCAAGCGCCTGGCTGGCGAAATCAAGTTTGACAGGGTGGTGATTGAAACCACCGGCATGGCCGACCCCGGGCCCGTGGCGCAAACCTTTTTTGTAGACGACCTGGTGGCGGAAAGCTTCATCCTGGATGCAGTCATCACCGTAGTGGATGCCAAGCATGCCATGCAGCAACTGGATGAGCATCGGGAAATCCAGCAGCAGGTGGGCTTTGCAGACCGCATCCTGCTGTCAAAAACCGATTTGTGCACCGAAGAAGAGGTGGCTGCGTTGAAACGCCGCCTGGTGAAAATGAATGCCCGCGCGGAAATGATGATTTCCGAATTCGGCGTGGCCCCAATCAACAAGCTGCTGGATGTGCGTGGCTTCAACCTGAACTCCATCCTGGACATTGCGCCGGATTTCCTGGATGAAGACAAGCACAGCCACAATGATGAAATCCAGAGCTTTGTTTTCAAGAGCAACAAGGCTTTCGACGGTCAGAAATTCGAGGAATTCATGGGCTCTGTCACCCAGGTTTACGGGCCGGACATGCTGCGCTACAAGGGCATCCTGAACATCAAGGCCAGCGACCGCCGAGCCCTTTTTCAGGGGGTGCACATGCTGATGGGCCTGGACTGGGGCAGAAAATGGGAGCCCAGCGAAAAAAAAGAAAGCAAAATTGTGTTCATTGGGCGTAAACTCCCCAAGGAATTTATCACCCAAGGGTTAGAGCTTTGCCTGGCCCGATAGCAGATATACTTAGTTACAAGCAATAAGAATCCAAAGGATATGAGGCTGTGCTATGACCACTGAAAAGACGCCAATCATCACCGAAAAACAGCTTTTGGCGATGAAAGAAGACGATTACATGAATGAGGTGCAGCTTGCCTTTTTCCGCCAGCGCCTGCAGGACATGGAAAAGGAACTGCTGGCCAATGCGGGTGAAACCACTGAACACCTGCGGGAAACCGTGGTAGTGCCCGACCCGGCAGACCGGGCCACGATCGAAGAAGAACATGCACTCGAACTTCGCACCCGTGACCGGGAACGCAAGCTGCTGAAGAAAGTGCAGCAATCCCTCCAGAAAATCGACAACGGAGAGTATGGCTGGTGCGAAGAAACCGGTGATCCGATTGGTGTGGCACGCCTGCTGGCCCGCCCCACGGCCACCCTGTCGCTGGAAGCCCAGCAGCGCCGCGAACTGAAGCAACGCATGTACGGCGACTGAAAATCGGCTAAAAAGCCTGAAGTACCTTGAAAGCATGTCAAAACCATAATTGACATGCTTTTTTTACGCCTATCAATACCCCATGGTAAATGTTTCGGCACAAATATTTAATATCGCAACTTTCACAAATAAAATCAGATATTTAAACCAGAAAACCGGAAAATTTATCGGTTATTTACGCGCAAACCGTCAGTAAAGTGCGGATTGTCCGACACCCCTCCTGTCTGTTTTGATAAATCAGGCAACGCAGATTGCCTACAAAACTAATAAATTTTTTTAATCATTTCAGATGACGGAGAAATCATGGCTTTAGACGAACTGAAAAACGGCCTCAGCGCAATTCCAGTGGCAGGAGAAATCCTGGCCGGTGTGCTGGACACACTCGCAGGCAACCTGCCGGCAGCACCCTCCCTGCCAGGTGGTTTGGCAGATGGTTTACCTGAGGGCCTGCCAGGCCTTGAAAGCCTGCCCCTGCCAACCACTGCTGCACCCAGCCTGCCCGGACTGGATTCACTCGGCAGCCTGGCAGAAGGCGGACTGCCCACACCACCTGCAGCCATCCCCGGCGTGGACAGCCTTCCTGGCCTGGATGCACTGCCCACCACGCCCGATGCGATTGCAGAAGCGCTGACAGGCAACCTGCCGGAAGCCCCAGCGCTCGAGTTGCCAGAGGCACCTGCACTGCCAGGCCTGGATGCACTGCCATTGCCCACTGACGGCGCACCCAACCTGGACATGCTGACCAGCCTGCTGCAGGGCGGTCTGCCTGAAGCACCGGCGCTGCCGGGCCTGGACGCCTTGACAGGTCTGCTGGACGGTGGTCTGCCGGGTGCTCCCTCACTGCCCGGCCTGGATTCGATTCCGGGGCTTGATTCAATTCCAGGACTTGATTCACTGCCTGGCCTTGACTCCCTGACCGGCCTGTTGGGTGGCGAACTGCCCGGCCTGCCAGGCTTGCCCGGTGCAGGTGAACTGCCATCCAGCCCCATCAGCTTTGAAGACGGTACGCTGACACTGGCCCTGCCAGACAGCCTGCCAATTTCTGCAAGCGTGAGCATCAGCGGCCTGGAACTGCCACAGGCTGCATTGCCAATCCCGGCCTGATGTACCCGAAAGGGTAAGCAGGTGATGAAAAGCCAGCCTCCGGGCTGGCTTTTTTCATTCCGGTCGTTGCGCCGATTTCAAGGCCAGCGCCCGGTCATACACCAGGTTTTTCGCCAGCCCCGTGGCCTTCACCACAGCAGACACTGCGGTCTTCAGGGGCAATTCGGCCAGCAAAACAGCCAACCAGGTGTCCAGGTCAGCACCAGTGCCGGCAGACACGGCATCATCAACCGGCAGGTTTTCACCGCGGATCACCCAGGCCCATTCACCCCGCTCGGCAT
>DASUDJ010000272.1:0-7863 GCA_036275635.1 Limnobacter sp.
TGTCCTCTGCAATCACATTGCCGGCAACTTCACCATCTATTCTTAGGCCACCCTTGAAATGCAGATCGCCTTTCACCACCATGTCTGCCCCCACCAGGCTTTGAATGGGCAGCAGGCGCTTCGTGCTTTTTTTCGAAAACATGGGTTAAGTCCTCAGAGTTTGATGGTGGACTGGGCTCGGATGGTGCCAGCCTCAAGTATGCGCATTTCCACGCTCAGCAGTTTGCTGCTTTCCGGAAGGGAAAAGGTACCTGACACCCTCGAAAACCGGCTGAGCCGGATCAGGAAACGTGGATCCTTTGCTGTTTCAGCATTTGGCAGCACTATGACACTGCTGCCCTGTTTGTTCAACACTTTAATCAGCAACTGCACATTCAGGGAAATTTCCGGCCGCTCGCTGCCTTGTATGACCAATGCCTTGTAGCTGTATTGGCCGGGTACGGTGTCTTTGCTGACCTGCAGGCGTTTCAGAGAAATGGCACCCTGCAGGCTGCCCGGCACAAACCCTTCGAAAAAAGCAAGGTCTTCCTTCAACCTGGCATTTTCAGCTTCCAGGTTGTTGATCAGCAGGCCCAACTTGGCCAGTGCCTCCTTGTCCAGTTTGATCAGTTCATTGGTGCGGGCTGTGTCTTCCTGCAATTGGGCGGTCTGGCGCTTCAAATCCGCCAACTGGCTGTTCAGAAGGGTCACTTCCTGAGAAGACAGGCGCTGGTGGATGAAGCTGTCTTCCGGGCCCAGAAACAGGAAAGCAGCAGAGGCAGCAAGCATTGCCAGGCCCACCATCAATCCATACAGGAAGGCCAATCGTGAAGACCGCTGCACGCCCGGCAGCAGTGTACGTCGCGAGTGGTGGCTTTTCTTGGGATTCAAGCTGAACGGTCCTGGTTCTTCAAGGGGCCAGGGGCAACTGTTCAAGGCCAGTGTGTTCAGGCAGGTTGAACATCACATTCATGGCCTGAACTGCCTGTCCTGCTGCGCCTTTCACCAGGTTGTCGATGACGGAGATGATGACCAGGGTGTCCCGGCCTTGCGGGCGGTGCAGGGCAATCCGGACAAAATTTGAGCCGCGCACTGACTTGGTATCCGGCATGGACCCTTTTGGCATCACATCCACGAAGTATTCGCCCTCATAGTGCCTTTCATACAGGGCCTGCAGATCCGTGTTTTTGCCTTCCTCACTCAGTTTTACATAGGTGGTGGCCAGGATTCCGCGCACCATGGGTACCAGGTGGGGCGTGAAGGTCAGCTGCGCCTTTCTGCCGGAAATCAGTTCCAGTCCCTGTTCGATTTCCGGCAGGTGGCGGTGGCCTGACACGCCGTAAGCCTTGAAGCTTTCGCTGGCCTCGGAAAACAGTGAGCCCACTGTCGCCTTGCGACCCGCACCCGAGACACCCGATTTGCAGTCTGCCACAATGCTGCTTTCATCAATCAATGGTGTGGCCTGGCTCAGCAGTGGCTTCAAGGCCAGTTGAACTGCTGTTGGGTAGCACCCGGCCAGCCCAACCAGTTTTGCTGTCCTTATTTCCTCGCGGGCAGATTCAACAAGGCCATAACAGGCCTGGCCCAGCAGCTCAGGTTCCGAATGGGGCATGCCATACCATTTCTCGAATTCGGTTGTATTTTTCAGACGGAAGTCGGCGCCCAGGTCAATTACCCGAATGCCAGCCTGTACCAGCTCCGCTGCCTGGGCCATGGCCACGCCATGGGGCGTTGCAAAAAACACCACGTCACAGTTTTTCAATGATTCAAAGCTGGGTTCAGTGAAGGCGATATTCACCCGCCTGCGCAGGGCCGGGAACATGTCAGCCACTGGCTGGCCCACTTCCCCACGGGAGGTGATGGCTTCCAGCCTGGCCTGCGGATGCAAAGCCAGCAGGCGAAGAAGTTCCGAGCCTGTGTAACCGGTTCCGCCAACAATGCCTACCTTGATCATGTGTAATCCTTGTGCTGAAAAGAAAAAAAGCCGCACGTTTGTGCGGCTTTCGATTGTAACCCAGCCGGGAGGGCTGCTGGGTGAGCGTTTTTCGCGTGAAACGAATTAGCGCTTGGAGAACTGCTTGCGACGACGCGCACCACGCAGACCCACTTTTTTACGTTCAACTTCACGTGCGTCACGGGTAACCAGGCCTGCCTTGGACAGGGTTGGCTTCAGTTCTGCATCGAAGTCGATCAGGGCACGTGTCAGGCCATGACGCACTGCGCCAGCCTGGCCTGTTTCGCCACCACCACGTACGTTCACCTTGATGTCGAATGTTTCAACATTTTCGGTCAGAACCAGGGGTTGACGGGCAACCATCTGGCCGGTTTCGCGAGCAAAGTATTCAGTCAGGGGCTTGCCGTTCACGATGAACTGGCCGGTGCCCTTCTTGATAAAAACACGGGCCACTGAGCTTTTGCGGCGACCGGTTCCGTAATTGTATTCACCAATCATGGTTCACCTCAGATTTCAAGTGGCTTGGGTTGTTGTGCAGAATGCGGATGCTCGGCTTCAGCATAGATCTTCAGTTTCTTGATCATTGCGTAACCCAGCGGGCCTTTTGGCAGCATGCCTTTTACTGCTTTTTCCAGCGCGCGGCCGGGGAAGCGTTCCTGCATCTTGTCAAAATTGGTTTCGTAAATACCGCCTGGATAACCAGAGTGGCGGTAATACTTCTTGTTCAGGCCCTTGGTGCCTGTGACTCGCAATTTGCCGGCGTTTACAACAACGATGAAATCGCCAGTGTCAATGTGCGGTGTGAATTCAGGTTTGTGCTTACCACGCAGGCGTCGTGCAACTTCACTGGCTACACGTCCCAACACCTTGTCGGTGCCGTCGATCACAAACCACTCCTGTTTAACCTCACCGGGTTTGGCTGAGTAGGTTTTCATGATTTTTCCTTAAAGATAAAAAAGTGCTTTTACCTGTCTCCCCACTTGTTCATGCAGTGCATGTTCCATGCACCTGCAGCCGAGGGGCTCTCCCAACAGGTAACCCGCTATTTTAGCAAAGTTTTTTGCTTTCGGTTAAACTTTTTCTGGTGAAGGATAAAAAAAACCCAAGCGCCATGAAGCGCCTGGGTTTAATCCACCAAAGGAGGAGGGTGGAGGAGACAACCTTGCACGTTGAAGAATCTCTGTGTATTCGCTACATGGTTCATTCAAGTGACTACGGAACAAATTGTAGATGCTTTTCTGTTGCAGTGCAAGAGTGGTTCGGTTCTGTCCGAAAAAAGCAACTTCTATCATTTTTCCGAAATTTATTTAAATAATCATTTAAAATCAAAAACTTAAAATTTATTCAATTGACCGGAAAGTTATTTTTAACCGTCTGGCATTGGAATAGAGCCTTCTTTCAAGTTCATTTCGTTGTTTATTGTGCAATGCATAATGAGCGTTTAATCATAAATAGGGAGTTTTATGGAAGCGGAAGTAAGCTGGTCTGGTTTGCCGGGTATGGCTTTTGTAGCCACAACAGGCAGTGGCCACATGTTGTGCATGGATGGAGCCCCTGACGGTGGTGGAAACAACCTCGCGCCACGTCCGATGGAGGTGGTGCTGGCGGGCACAGGCGCCTGCACGGCCTATGACGTGGTGCTGATTCTTCGCAAAAGTGGCCAGGATGTCCGCAACTGCAAGGTGAAAATGAATGCGGAACGCGCGGAAGAGGCTCCCAAGGTATTCACCCGCATCAATTTCCATTTTCAGGTGATCGGGCGAGGCTTGAAGCCCAACCTGGTGGACCGGGCGATCAAGCTGTCACATGAAAAATACTGTTCCGCATCCGCCATGCTGGGCAAAACTGCTGAACTGGTTTTTACCCACGAAATAATAGAAGACTAGATTTTCTGAGCCAGGGTGGTCATGACTTTCGACATGGCAGTCATGGCCAGCTTCACCGGAACTGGCAGGTTATGGGCACCCTGGAGCACAGCACTCTGACCGTGCTCGATCTCATCCTGCCGCATCTGTTCCAGAATGGCTCGAGAGTGCTGGTCGCTGGCAGGCAGCCGGGCAAGATGATCATTCAGGTGTTTTTCAACCTGTTTTTCGGTTTCAGCCATGAAACCCAGGCTGACCTTGTCACCCAGCTTGCCAGCCAGCAGGCCCAGGGCAAAGGCACCTCCGTACCACAGGGGATTCAGCAGGCTGGGTCTGGCACCCAATTGGTCAAGTCTTTCCTGGGTCCATGCCAGGTGGTCTGTTTCTTCCCGGGCTGCATGGTCAAAAAGCGCCTTTTTTTCTGGATTGCTGCTGGCCAGCGATTGAGCCTGGTAAAGCGCCTGGGCGCATATCTCACCCACATGATTCACTCGCATCAGCCCGATCACCTGTTCCTTCTCAGCCTCGCTCAACTGGCTGGCAGACACATGACGGGAGGCTGGGTTTGGTCGCTGGGCCACAGGCTTGGCAGCCAGCGTTCGCATGGCCTTCTCGACTTCACTCAGCACTGCGTCAACAGGGGGCAACCGGAATGTTGCAGAGAAGGGAGGGAAACTGGAGTTCTGATCTGGCATTACAACCACCAATCCTGATTTTTCCGAACAAGGCTTCATTTTAGCAAGGACTGCAAGTAAAATCCGGGCCAACACGCAACGATTCATAACGTCCCCGTGTTGGGTCCGCTCTGCCTTGCAGGGCGCTGGCCGCATGGGGGCCAATTTTCAGGCTTACCATGACTTCCAAGAAAAAGCTCTTCATCAAGACCTTCGGCTGCCAGATGAATGAGTATGATTCCGACAAGATGGCTGATGTGCTGGGCAATTCCGAGGGAGTTGAACGCACCACCAATCCCGAAGAGGCTGACATCATCCTGTTCAAGACCTGTTCGGTGCGCGAGAAGGCGCAGGAAAAGGTGTTCAGCGACCTCGGCCGGGTCAAGCACCTGAAGAAATCAAATCCTGACTTGATCATCGGCGTGGGCGGCTGTGTGGCCAGCCAGGAAGGCAAGGCGATTGTCGACCGAGCCCCCTATGTGGATGTGGTCTTTGGCCCGCAAACCCTGCACAGGTTGCCGCAATTGATCAGCCAGCGCCGCAGCAGCCAGCGTTCGCAGGTGGATGTGTCCTTCCCGGAAATCGAGAAGTTCGACAACCTGCCCCTGGCAAAAAACACTGGCGCCACCGCATTTGTTTCCATCATGGAAGGCTGCAGCAAATACTGCAGCTTCTGCGTGGTTCCTTACACCCGCGGGGAGGAAATTTCGCGTCCGTTTGAGGATGTGCTGACTGAAATTGCGGACCTGGCCGACCAGGGGGTCAGGGAAATCAATTTGCTGGGCCAGAACGTGAATGCCTACCGCGGGAAAATGGGTGATACGGCTGAAATTGCGGATTTCGCCCTGCTGCTTGAGTATGTGTCTGAAGTCCCAGGCGTTGAAAGAATTCGCTTCACCACTTCCCATCCCAAGGAGTTCGGCCCGAGGCTGATTGAAGCCTACGCCAAATTGCCCAAGCTGGTGGACCACCTTCACCTCCCCGTGCAGGCGGGGTCGGATCGAATCCTTGCTGCCATGAAACGGGGTTACACCGCCCTCGAATACAAGTCCATCATCCGGAAGTTGAGGGAAATCAGGCCGAATATTTCCATGTCCTCCGATTTCATTGTGGGCTTCCCGGGAGAAACCGAGGCTGATTTCGAGAAAACCATGGACCTGATCAACACGATTGGCTTCGACACCTCTTTCTCCTTTGTTTACAGCCCCAGGCCCGGCACGCCCGCTGCCGACCTGGAGGACGGCGTGGACCAGGTTACCAAGCTGAAGCGCCTTGCCCGCCTGCAGAAAACCATACAGGACAATGCCACGCGCATCAGCCAGTCAATGGTGGGCACTCGGCAGAAAGTGCTGGTGGAAGGGCCATCAAGGAAGGATCCTTCAGAGTTGGCCGGTCGCACCGAGAACAACCGGGTGGTTAACTTTCAGGGGCAGGCGAGGATGGTTGGACAGATCATTGAGCTTGAAATTGTGGAAGCCTATCCAAACTCACTGCGGGGCAGGGTACCACTGTTGTCCTAGTTCAGGCCCATTCTTGCCCGGGAGTCCGGAAGCGCCTGTTTTCGGTTATCCTGTTGAAGTTATTGTTCGCTGAGGTTCATCCTCCCGTATGTCTGAATCAAGTCCCTCGCAGTCCCCGGGCAAGAAAGAACGGGGCCTGCTGGAGCGCCTGTCCTCACTTCTGTTTCGTGAACCGGAAGACCGGCAACAACTTCTTGAAGTGCTTCAACATGCGCATGAGCGCAACCTGCTGGATGCGGACGCCTTGTCCATGATTGAGGGCGTCATGCTGGTCAGTGACCTGTCCGCCGGGGACATCATGGTGCCTCGAGCCCAGATGGATGCCATCAATGCAGAAGATTCCCTGGACCAGATCATTGCCTTTGCCGTGCACAAGGCCCACTCACGTTTTCCGGTTTTTGAAGGTGATCGGGACAATGTGATCGGCATCCTGCTGGCCAAGGACCTTCTTCGCATTCATGCTGACCCGGCTGTGAAACTGAAGGACATGCTTCGCCCCGCAGTCTTCATTCCGGAAAGCAAGCGGCTGAACGTGTTGCTGAATGATTTTCGCGTGAACCGCAACCACATTGCCATCGTGGTCGATGAATACGGTGGCGTGGCGGGCCTGGTCACGATTGAGGATGTTCTGGAGCAGATTGTGGGCGATATCGAGGATGAATATGACTTCGATGAAGACGCCGACAACATTGTCAGCCTGACTGGCAACCAGTCCGGCAGATACCGGGTCAAGGCGCTCACCACCATTGAGCAGTTCAACCAGGTGTTCAACACGGCCTATTCCACCGGGCATGCAGATACCATTGGCGGGCTGCTGATTGAGCAACAGGCGCGCGTGCCGGTGCGCGGGGAAATAATTGATCTTCCGCCCTGCCGGTTCGAAGTTCTTCGTGCCGATGCCCGACAGGTCCACCTGCTGAAGGTGCAGAAAATCGAAAGCCACACCGATGCAGAGGCCAACCCTTCCGCCGGCCAGGTGGCCGATCCCGCCAAGTACTCCTGATGATGTCTTTTTTGATTGGCGCGCTGCTGGGCGCTCCCTGGGTGTTGTCCTTTGCCCCGAAAGGCTTGTGGTGGCTTGGTCTGGGGCTTCTGTCTGTTTTGCCTTTCCTGCTGCAGAAGTTGAAAAGGCCCTGTCTTGCAGGGCTGGGCTTTGGTTGGGCCGCGTATGGCGTGGGGGTGTCATGGCTGCACATCAGCCTGCATGACTACGGCGGCTTGCCAAGTGCACTGGCCTGGGCTGCGGTGCTCGCCTTCTCATTTTACCTTGCACTGTTTCCGTTTCTTGCGGTGTGGATTTACCAGCGCTTTTCCGTCCCTGGATATTCCACGTCTTCCACCTCGCAGGCATGGTTCAACGCCCTGCTGTGGGCGGCCACATGGACTTTCACGGAGTGGGCGCGAGGCACCTTCCTGACCGGCTTTGCCTGGCTGGGGCTGGGCGATGCCCTCGTGGATTCGCCTTTTGCAGGCCTTTTGCCCTGGTTGGGCAGTCACGGAAGCCTCTTTCTGTTGATGTGTGTTTCATTCCTGATGGTTTCCTCGATTGCACACCTGTTTGCTGACAAGCGGTTGAGCACTGCATTGAGTGCCGCCTTGCTGTTGTCTGCCACTGTCGCCCTGGCACGGGCGCCAGTTGAAACCCGCAGCGCAGGCGTGTTGCCAGTAGTCGGGGTGCAAACCAATGTCGATCAGAGCATAAAATTTGATCCGGACCTGATCGTGTCCAACATGCAAAAGGCCTTTGCCCTGGGAGATGAGGCCAGCAGGCAGTTGGCCGCAGGGCAGGGGGGCTTGCTGGTGTTCCCGGAAACCGTGAATCCGCTGGTCTGGACCGACACACCCGTGGAATGGCAGACCCGGTTCCGGGA
>DASUDJ010000273.1:0-2968 GCA_036275635.1 Limnobacter sp.
TGAACCTGTTCATCCCTTGCATCTTTTGTCTTTACCCTGCACACGGTTTCAGATTTCCTGAATCCAAAGGCCAGGTCGGGAAGATCATATTGAAGCTCGGCTGGCGTCACGGTGCGCACCTCCGTGTTGCTGGTCCGCCAGCCTGGCCCCGCCTTGGTCAACGTCGGGTTCTCTACCAGTTGTAGCTCAAATGAAATCTCCTTGAAGCCGATGTTTTCCAGCACTTCGCCCTGCGCAGAGTAAAGTTCCGAACGCATCAACAACTGGCTGTCCCGGTCTACATACAGACGGTACTCATAGCGCAGATCATCCTTGGGGGTCAGCTTCAGCACGCGGACCGAGCGGCCCGCGACACGACGACCCGGCAACTCACTGATTGAATAGAGCTTTTCCACCCCACTTGGGCTCTCAGCATCGGCCAGAACACGTGGGAAGGAGGTGGCAGTGTGCCTGCGCTCCGTAAAAATCAGCTTGCGATCCGGAATCACGCACTGGATCTGGTCATTGTGGCGTATCCATCGGGCGGGTTGCCCGTCGAGACGCTCAAGCACTTCAAATTCTCCGCCTGCAGTATATTGGTGCAGCAGTTTGCTGGTCTGGGATTGCTTGCCCGATTCCGTGACCAACAGTCCTGAGTAGCTCAAGGACTTCGCCTTTTCATGGCTAGCCCAGACCAGACTCCACAGGTTTTGCTCAGCAAGGACCGGCAAAGACGCCAATGCCAACAGTGCCGCAATCAATGAATTTATTGCAGGCTGAAAGAAGCGGGCCATCATCATGGAATATGAAAGAATTATCTGCCTGTTGACACAAAGTTGTATTGCACTGGCGCCTCGGCGGATTCAAAAGCCGGTTCCCACACGTTCATCCATTCTCCCGCACCCGGATTGCCAAGGATGAGATGCTCACGATTGTCGATAAGCGGCCGGTCGGCCTCCACTCTCGCCAGCGGGGCCACACCGCCCAGCCCACCGCGAATGATGTTCTGCTGATGAGCCATGAAATAATCCTGCCAAAGTGCAAGTTCTTCATCTGTCACCGTGCTTTCTACCGACTGACCGCGCACCATCTGCACTTTTCCGTCCAAGGGTGGTACTGCCTGGTTCAGGGCAAAACTCACCAAGCCAACTGCTGCTACCGATGCAGCAATATAACGTGTGCGCCCGTTGGCCAGAAGGCGGTCTGCAAGACCTTTTCGTCGAGCCTGTGTGGCCAGCACAGGGGCAAGGACAACAGGTTCCTCGGCAAGCCGGGCTTCAATACTCTTCAACAGGGAACCTGAATGAAATGATGCCAACTCGCTGGAACGAATGAGATCCCCAACCATGCTGTAACTTCCCCATGCCTGGATGTCTGCCTCATCCGCGGTGTCCATCAGGGCCTTGAACTCGGCTTCGGAGAGTTCACCGTCCAGCATTGCGGATATCTGTTGATGTCTGTTCATTTCATTACTCACGGGTTCACCAGCGTTTACTGCCCTTGGGTTCCAGCAAGGGCTTGATTCTGGATGCGATAGCCTCTCGTGCACGAAAGATCCGTGACCTTACGGTACCAATAGGGCAATCCATGGCCACGGCGATTTCTTCATAGCTCAGGCCGTCAATCTCTCGCATCACGATGGCCGATCTCAACTCCTCGGGAAGTTCAGCCATGGCCTCATTCACTGCTTCACCGATCTGCCGGGTCTGGTACAGCGATTCAGGCGTATCGATGTTACTAAGAGCAGCATTGTCCTCAAAAGTTTCACCGTCATCATCATTTGACTCTTTCAGGGTGGACGGCCGCCTTCCCTGGGTCACCAACAGGTTTTTTGCCGTGTTGATGGCAATCCTGTATATCCAGGTGTAGAAAGCGCTGTCCCCCCGGAAATTGCCAATCGCCCGGTAGGCCTTGATGAAGGTTTCCTGCACGATGTCTTCAATGTCTTCCTGATTGCGCACCATTCGGGTCAGCAAGCGGGCAACCCTGCGGTGGTACTTGCTGACCAACAGATTGAAAGCCAGTTTGTCACCAGCCTGCACCCGCTGAACGATCAGGTAGTCTTCGTCTTTATCGGAGGACATTGACCCTCCAGAACAATCTCATCCAGCCTGGCTCTTCTGTCTGTTCAGTGGACTTCAGGCAGTGAAGGACAACTCTCAGTCGCTGGCAAGCGCTGGATCTCGGTGAAACGAATACACCAAGTGAAGTTCGTGTGGCCTGATTATCAAAAAAAAGAAAAACACCCATGGGCGGCAGCCAGGCAGATTTCAATGCCAGGGGATGGTATTGGGTATTGCACCCGCTGCCTGAAAGCAGGTGAAAGCGGGGGTGGAATTTCGAATTGACCGCAGAGGTATCCCGTGAAGAAAAATGGAGTGCCACAGGCATAAATCCGGTAAGCACCCGCACATCCCGGGCTGCGAATGTAAACTCATTCAAGAAACCACCCGGGAATGTGTCTGACAAAGGCGGCCTCGTTAAACCCTTGCAATGGCCAAGGTACCGTTCGTGCCACCAAAACCGAAGGAGTTTGACAGGGCCAGCCTGATGTTCATTTGTCGAGCCGTGTTGGCACAGTAATCAAGGTCACAACCCTCCCCGGCCTCCGCAAGGTTGATTGTGGGTGGTGAAACCTGGTGGTGCACAGCCAGTGCAGTGAACACCGCCTCGATACCGCCAGCCGCACCCAACAGGTGACCTGTCATGCTCTTGGTGGAGTTCACAACGGTCTTGAAGGCATGGTCGCCCAATGCCCTTTTGACGGCCATGGTTTCAGCCACGTCGCCCAGCGGTGTCGAAGTGCCATGTGCATTCACATAGTCCACATCATCGGGATTCATGCCTGCATTCTTCAATGCGGCCTTCATGCAGCGTGCGGCACCATCACCATCTGCACAGGGCGCGGTCATGTGACTGGCATCTGCACTCATGCCATAACCGGCCACCTCACCATAAATTTTTGCGCCACGCCTTTTCGCATGTTCGT
>DASUDJ010000274.1:0-3031 GCA_036275635.1 Limnobacter sp.
TGCATGCACGCCAGCAGCATCCGCACTGCGCAGGCAGGCGCCCAGGTTGTGGGGATCTGTTACACCATCCAGCACCAGCAGCAAGGTGTTTTTGCCATGGGTATCGATGATCTCAAACAGGTCATTCGATTTCGCCAATTCCTTGGCGAAGGCTACAACGCCCTGGTGCTGCCTGTGGCCAGCTGCTTTTTCCAGTCGCTCATTGTCTGCTGGGGTCACTTTTACGCCTGCAGCCTTCACCTTGTCGATGAACTGCTGCATGCGCTTGTCCCTGCGGTGCTGATCCACCAGCACTTCTTCCACGCTGGCCGGGGCTTGCTTGACCCGGGCCGACACGGCATGAAAACCATACAGAATGGCCAATTGTTACGCTCCGCTTATCTGGATTTCTTTGCTGAAGCGCGTATTTTAGACGCTGTGGCAGGCTTGGAACGGGCAACACGCTTGGCTTTCTGAATTTCTTCCTTGCGTTTCTTTTCCGCAGCAGTTTTGCTGCGGGATTCGCTGGCTGCCCGCTTCTTGTTTCCGCCACGCGTGCTGCTGCCCTCCTCGGGCGGAAGCACAGGCGCAGTTTTTCCGGCATCCTGCACGGCCTGCTGAAGCTGGGCATCACTGGTGCGGCGGCCTGCCTGTCGCTGGGATCTGCCCGCCTTTCCTGACGATGCCTTTCCGGCCGGCTTGGCGGATTCACGCATCAGGCTTTCAAACTTCATGCCCTGTACCAGTCTGAATTCAATCCGGCGTGCATCCAGGTCCACCCGGGACACCTGCACATTGATTGCATCAGTCAGGCGATAGCGAATACCACTGCGCTCGCCCCGCAGTTCATGCAGGCTGTCACTGTACTGGAAGTACTCTGTGCCCAGCTCGGACACATGCACAAGGCCTTCCACATAAAGAGCATCAAGCGTCACGAACAAACCAAAACTGGTCACGCCTGACACATGGCCTTGGAACGTGTCGCCAACGCGTTCTTTCATGAAGAAGCACTTCAGCCAGGACATCACATCCCGCGAGGCTTCATCCGCACGGCGCTCTGTTGACGAGAACCAGGTGCCGGACTGGTCCCAGCGGGCCATTTCCTCGGCCTTGTCCACTTTGCGCTTCGGGTCGAAGTCTTCGAATTCCCGCTCGTCCAGCGGCAGTGGCACATAGCGCTTGCCGGCCAGCAGGGCCTTGATGCTCCTGTGAACCATCAAGTCCGGATAGCGGCGGATTGGCGACGTGAAGTGGGCATAGGCCGGGTAAGCCAGGCCAAAATGGCCACTGTTGTGCGGTGTGTAAATTGCCTGCTGCATGGAACGCAGCATCATGGTCTGCAACAGGGCCTGATCAGGACGACCCTGCACTTTTTTCATCAGGTTTGCATAGTCCATGCTGGTGGGGTCATCCCCACCTTCCAGGGTCAAGCCCACGGAACGCAGGAAAGCCCGCAGGTTCTGCAACTTCTCCACGGTTGGCCCTTCATGCACCCGGTACAGGCTGGGGTGCTTGCTGCGCTCCAGGAAGTCTGCAGCACACACGTTGGCGGCCAGCATGCATTCCTCGATCAACCGGTGGGCATCATTCCTGCGCTTCGGCACAATCTTGTCGATCTTGCCCTCGGTATCCAAGACCACCTGGGTTTCGACAGTGTCGATTTCCATCGCACCGCGACGCTGGCGCGATTCAAACAGCACCTTGAACAGGGTGTACAGGTTTTCGACATCTGCATACACCGGCCCCATGGCCTTGGCAGTCAGGCTTTGCGGGTCTGTAAGCGCGTCCCACACCTGGTTGTAGGTGAGACGTGCAGCGGAATGGATTACCGCATTGTAGAACTGGTAAGCCTTCATGGCGCCCTTGGGGCCGATGATCATGTCGCAGACCAGCACCAGCCTGTCCACAGCCGGGTTCAATGAGCACAGGCCATTGGAGAGTTTTTCCGGCAGCATGGGTATTACACGGCGTGGAAAATACACCGAGGTGCCACGCTTGGTGGCTTCCTGGTCAATCGGTGAGCCAGGCAAGACATAGTGGCTGACATCCGCAATCGCCACCAGCAAACGCCAGCCGCCCTTGGTGTCGGTGGATGGGGTGCAATACACCGCATCATCAAAGTCGCGCGCATCTTCCCCATCAATTGTCACAAATGGCACATCCCGCAAATCGATGCGGCCTTTCAGGTCCTTGTGCTGCACCTCATCCGGAATGCTCTCAGCCTGGTTCATGGTGGGCAGGTCGAACTCATGCGGCACATCGAATTTACGCACGGCAATTTCGATTTCCATGCCCGGGTCATCCAGCTCCCCAAGCACTTCCACCACGCGCCCGATGGGCTGTGAATGTCGGGTCGGCTGTTCGATGATCTCCACCGTGACCACCTTGCCGGGTGTTGCATTTCCAACATCCTTGGGAGACACGAGAATATCGTGCTTGATGCGCTGGTCTTCAGGAATCACCAGCAGAATGCCACGCTCGGAAACAAGGCGACCAACCAGCCTGTTGGTCTTTCGCTCGGTTACCTCGACAATTGTGCCTTCCGGCTTGCCGCGGTGATCAGTGCCGGTGATTCGAACCAGAACGCGATCGCCATGCAGCACCTTCTGCATTTCACGGGGGGAAAGAAAAGCATCTGGCCCCCGGTCATCACGCACCAGGAATCCGAATCCATCGCGGTGGCCTGCGACGCGGCCCGCAACGAAATCAAGCTTGGTTGAAAGCAGGAGCATGCCCTTCCTGTTGGGCATCAACTGGCCATCACGCTCCATGGCGCTGAGGCGTTTTTCGATGATGGGAATCTGTTCTTCGGTGAGTTTCAGGTGTTCAAAAACCTGTTCCCGGGTGAGTGGAGCTTGTGCCTGACGCAGCACGGCAAGGATGTCTTCACGACTTGGAATTTTTATTTCTGATTTAAGCATTGACAAATTTATTAATTTCATTAGAATTCACGGCTCGCACCTGTGCCCAGGTGGCGGAATTGGTAGACGCGCTAGGTTCAGGTCCTAGTGGTGGTAACACTGTGGAGGTTCGAGTCCTCTCCTGGGCACCA
>DASUDJ010000275.1:0-3602 GCA_036275635.1 Limnobacter sp.
GCTTATATTTGATTGAATACTCACTAAAGCCCCGCTCAGCAATGCACATGCAACAATTGCTTCTTGATGTGTTCACGCCACCGAGACCCACACTGTCCAATTTCCTGGTTGGGCAGAACGGGCAACTGGTGCATGAGCTGCAACGCATGCTGGGCGATCACGCCGCTGGCCCCCTGCTCTATATTTATGGCCCTTCAGGCTGTGGCAAAAGCCACCTGCTGCGTGGGGTGGCCGCCCAGTTGGGCGTGAACGTGGTCGCTGGCTCCAACCGGTTTGTATTCAGACCCACGGAACAGCCACTGGTAATGGACAACATCGAGCAGTTGACACCCTATTCACAGGTGCAACTTTTCAATGCATTCAATTCATGCCTGGCGGAAGGGCAGCCCGGAAAGATCATCCTGGCCAGCGAAGCGCCGGTTTCAGAGCTGAAACTGCGTGATGACCTGCGCACCCGTATTGAGGCTGGGCTCTGCCTGCGCGTGCACCCGCTCAGCGACCAGGAAAAGCATGAAGCCCTGCAGGAAACAGCGAAATCAAGGGGCTTGCAGCTGAGTGAAGAAGTAATTGACTATGCCCTTCGCTATTTCCAGCGCGACATGGGCTCCCTGATGGCGGTCATGGATGGCCTTGACCGCTTCTCCCTGGAACAACAAAAGCCCGTGAGCGTGAACCTGCTGCGCCACTGGATGAATCGACGAGAAAGCCTAGTAATCCGAGAATATGAAACTCGCACTGTTTGACCTCGACAACACATTGTTGCCAATTGATTCCGACCATGGCTGGTCGCAATTCCTGATCAACAAGGGTGTACTGGACCGCGCTGAATTCGAAGTGCGCAACAACCAGTTCTATGCAGATTACAAGGCTGGCACCCTGAACATCACTGAATTCCTCGATTTCCAGCTTCGCCCCCTACGGGACAATGCGCTACAGCAGCTTCACCTGTGGCACGACGAATTCATGCAGGAGGTGATCAAACCCAACATGCGTGAGAGCGCCATCGAGTTGGTCAAAAAACACCAGGCGGAACAAGCGGTCTGCGTGATGATTACCGCGACCAACAGCTTCATCACCCGTCCAATTGCGGAGGCTTTTGGTATTGATGTACTGATTGCCACTGAGCCTGAACTGGTGAACAACGCCTACACCGGCAAGGTCAGTGGCCTGCCCAGCTTCCGGGAAGGCAAGGTAAGCCGCCTGAATGAATGGTTGCTGAACAATGGCTGGACACTGGACAGCTTTGAGACCAGTCACTTCTACAGCGACTCGATCAATGACCTTCCGCTTCTGGAATGTGTGACGCACCCGGTTGCAGCCAACCCGGATGACACCCTGGCGCAGATTGCAAAAGCGCGTGGCTGGCCTGTACTCGAGTTGTTCAAATGATCAAGAAGCTTTTCAAACGCATGTTTTCCAAACCCGCCACATTGGGGCGGGAAGTGCCGGGGCCTGCGGCTCACCTGAACATGGGCAGCACAAGCCGGGTGAAGCCCAGCTATGGCATGCACAAGCCGAAAGTGTGGAATGCGGCAGAACACCGGATCGACCGGCGCCTGGTCAGCCACAACGCAATCCGCGTGTGCGAAACCCTTCAGGCCAAGGGCTACAAGGCTTTCGTTGTGGGCGGTGCCGTGCGCGACCTGCTGCTGGGCATGCGACCCAAGGACTTCGATGTGGCCACGGATGCCAGCCCCGAGCAAACCCAGCGTCTTTTCCGCCGTGCCCGGGTGATCGGCCGCCGCTTCCAGATTGTGCATGTGATGTTTGGTCCGGAAACCATTGAAACATCCACCTTCCGGGCGCTGGCCAGCGCCAGCAGCGAGAAGGATGAGCATGGCCGGGTGCTGCGGGACAATGAGTTCGGCCGGCAGGATGAAGATGCGTCCCGCCGCGACTTCACGGTGAATGCCATGTACTACGACCCCAGCACGGAAACGGTGTGGGATTACCACCACGGCATGGAAGACCTGCGTGACCGGGTACTGAGAATGATCGGTGAACCCCATCTGCGCTACCGTGAGGACCCGGTGCGCATGCTGCGGGTGGTGCGTTTTGCAGCCAAGCTTGACTTTTCGATTGAACCCGCCACCTACGCACCGATTGCGGAGCTGGCCGACCTGCTGAAAAACGTACCGGCCTCCCGCCTGTTTGATGAAATGCTGAAGCTGCTGATGAGCGGTTCGGCCATGGCCTGTCTGAAAGGGCTGCGCAAGGCTGGTCTGCACCACGGCGTATTCCCGCTGCTGGATGCAATTCTTGAGCATGAACGCGGCGAAGCCTTCCTGACCGAGGCCCTGGCCCGCACTGACCAACGGGTGAAGGACGGCAAACCACTCAGCCCTGGTTTCCTGTTCGCCTGCCTGTTGTGGCACCTGGTACTGGAAACCTGGGAAAAGCGGCTTGAACAGGGTGAAATGAAGTTTCCGGCCCTGTTTGCCGCCATGGATGATGTACTGGCAGAGCAGGCCGAGCGCACGGCCATTCCACGCCGCCTGACCGGTGACATGCGGGAAATATGGGCTTTCCAGCCGCGCTTCGAAAAGCGTGCTGGCAAGGCACCTTTCCGAATGCTGGAACAGCAGAAATTCCGTGCAGCGCTTGATTTCTATGAATTGCGGGCCCTGGTGGGAGATCCGGACGCAGATGCCGAGCTGGCGAGGTGGTGGCGGGAATTCAGCGACGGCGAAGTGAACAACCGGGAAAGAATGCTGGAGGCCCTGCGAGGCACTCCGGCAGGCCAGGACGGTGGCACAAAACGCAAAAAGCGGCGCAGGAAGCCAAAGGCCCAGCAGGCGGCCGCCGCCAACCCTGGCCCCGGTTCAAGCCCTGTTTCTGATCACGGCGCAGAATGAGCGAACCGAACATGCAGGCCCGGCGCTGTTATCTTGGCCTGGGTGGTAACCTCGGCCAGCCGATGGCTTTGTTCGAGGAAGTCGTGGACCATTTTCGCCGGCACCCCCTGTGCACCGGGGTCAAGGAGTCCCCCCGCTATGAAAGTGCGCCAGTGGATGCCACCGGTCCGAATTACGTGAATTCAGTGCTCGAGGTGCAGTGGAGCGGTACAGCAGAAGAGCTGCTGGCAGCTTGCCTGGGTCTAGAGGCCGACCTGGGAAGGGTTCGGACCACCCGGAATGCGCCCCGCCCGATTGATGTGGATGTGCTCCTTGTCGGAGATGAAACCGTTAACACAGAAACCTTGACCGTACCTCACCCCCGCATGCATTTGCGGCGGTTTGTGCTGCAGCCGCTGCTGCAGCTTGATCCATCCATCGATTTGCCAGGCCTGGGCCCAGCCAGCAGATTTCTGCCAGATACACTCAGCCAGGACATGCGGGCAATTTGAGTTCTTTTTCCAACACCGGCTTCACCCCTGCGCTACACTGAGGCCGCGCCCAAGTCATTGACCGGAGAGCCAGTTTGCTGCAAGAAAAATACCGCCATATCGTGATTGAAGGCCCCATCGGCGTGGGGAAAACTTCACTGGCCAAATTGATTGCACAGCGATTCCATGCAGAACTGCTGCTGGAAAAGCCCGAGGAAAATCCATTCCTGGAGCGGTTTTACCAGGAGCCTGCCCGTTATGCCCTGCCTACCCAGCT
>DASUDJ010000276.1:0-2105 GCA_036275635.1 Limnobacter sp.
GTGGGCGAGCCTTTCTTCCGCTACAGCTGTCACCGTGTTGTTTCATTCATTCCATAGAATGGGTGGGCCAGCAGGATGGCGTGAAGCAGTGGCAACTGCATGTCGGTTCCTCCTCTGTGCATCAGGTTGGATCGACAAGACACGTGATTCCTCTCACAGAGGTTTTCCTGCCCTATTGGCCTGACCAGGCTGGTGCTAGGAATTTTTACGGATGCGTGAACAAGGCCCAGGCGGCATTGGAAATTCATCTGCAAAGGGTTTCAGCCGCGCCGCGTGGTGATGTGGTTCAACCTGTGCTGCTGTCCCATCGTTCAGATGCAATTCCGATGGTGTTGTCGATGTTGAACCAATTGATTGCGTCCATTCGTGCTGGTGAATTGGAGGAAGGGGCGCAACTCGCGGAAAGTGCTGAACTGGTCCGGGCACAACTGGACGGTCAGCTGGATCGCCCGGCTCTTTCCGATGAAGGTTTCAGGACCGCGCTTGAACTGGCCCAAACCCGGCTTTTTTCAAACCCGCCTGTTTCTTCGTATTTACCCAGTGTAGCCTGCCAAACTGCCACACTGCCTGCGCCGACAGCCTACCGGCAGCCCAATGGCGACATGCACTGTGGGGTGACAGCATTGAATGCCTATTTCCAGCGCCCAATTCTAAGCTGTGGAGATGCCATTCACCACCTTGTGAATTCCTATGATGAAGTGTACGGCATACGAAGCCGGGGGCTTGATGGTTTGTTCAGCCACCGCTTGCTGAATGGGGTGGAACGCAATCAAAACATGTGGATCAGCAAGCAGGAATTTCTGGGTACAGGTCCTTCAGTGCCCTTGCATGCACTGGAAGGAATATGCAGGGATCTTTCGCCGAGAGATCAATGGAACACCCTACTGAATTTTTCCTTTCCGGATGCAATGGCCAATGCTTCACGGCAGGGCCGGGAACAAAGGGAGGCAATCGATCGCCTGCACATTACCCCAGGGCTCTGGCTGACTGCTTTTTCAGGGCTGAACCTGGATCAGCTGGTCGGACTGGCCAATTCAATCCTGGTGCACAACCATGATATGCCGGAGATGGCTTCCTATCCCGACAGGGTGGAGGCTTACACCCTGGTGCCGGAAAAACCTGAAATCAGGCTGGGGCATGCCCAGGCCATACACGCAGATGAAGTCGAGAAAATCCTGGGGCAGTTTCGGCATTCGGATTCTCATGGACGTCAAAGCCCCTTGCCGATCATCTGCATGAGTGGTGCGGGCGGCAGCAATTCCGTGAACCATTACTTCGGAATTCTGCGTGATGCACATGACCGATGGATCAACCTGGGAAGCGACGGAACGCGAATTACCGGACAACAAGCCTGTTCCGTGTTTGCTGAACCCGGTGGGTTGGCCCAGGCGCTGGTGAAGGCCCGGGTGTTCAAGATTGTTTGTCCCTGCCTGGCGGGACCTCACCATAATTTTCACTCTCTGGAGAAATCAGATGCCCATCATTAACCAGTGTTTCAGCAAGTTGTGTTGCGGAAAACCGGACGAGAGAGCAGTTGTTGACAATCAAAATGCACCGCGGGCGCAGGCTGTATACCAGGTTGCCAACCAGCATATCCAACAGGCCAGTCCTGTTCTTGCTGCCGCGCCCCAGATTCCTGCACCTGCATCTACATCTGCATCTACATCTGCATCTGCCCCTGCACATAATTACCTGCTGGACGGGTCCGTTCCAATTCACAACTTGGTGACTTTTGCAGATGACCCCCGCTTTCCCCAGGTTGACAAAATTCTTCTTGCTGAAGAGCTGGCGCTCCGGCTTCATGATCCCGCTTTAACCGCGAAGACCCGGTTTGACCTGTGTGCCTCGCTCGTCAAGACCCTGACACCCGGCATGACGGTGATCTATGCAGAGAGGAAACGGGGAGACAGTTTCTTTGCGAACATGGCAGTGGATATTTTTGTGGCCAACCCCGGCCTGGAAAAATCTCGGATAACAAAGAACAGGTTTGTTGATTTGGTGTCCAGGTGGTTGAATGAGATTGCACCTGATCGGCAGAGCTTTTCGGTTCAGGGAGCCCAGATCAGCCGGGATGCCATGCAGCAGTGGTTGCTTGAGGCAAAAGC